>NZ_JBOHGB010000256.1:0-5061 GCF_050699935.1 Actinophytocola sp. | reverse complement strand
CGCGCAGCAGGACAACGCCAAGCAGGTGTCCGACGTCGAGAACTTCCTCACCAAGCAGATCGACCTGCTGATCATCAGCCCGAACGAGGCCACGCCGCTGACCGCCGTGGTGGCGAAGGCGTACAACAAGGGCATCCCCGTGATCGTGCTGGACCGCAAGGTCGACGGCGACGCCTACACCACCTGGATCGGCGCCGACAACGTGGAGATCGGCCGGACGGCGGGCGAGTACGTGGCCGAGCAGCTGCTGCCGAACGGCGGCAAGGTCGGCGAGATCCGCGGGCTCGCGGGCGCGACGCCGGCCAAGGAGCGGGGCGACGGGTTCCGCGAGGGCATCGAGGGCAAGGACATCGAGATCGTCGCCACGGCCGACGGCGACTGGCTGCGGGAGAAGGGCCAGACCCAGGCCGACGCGATGTTCAAGGCGCACCCGGACATCCAGGTTCTCTACGCGCACAACGACCCGATGGCCGAGGGCGCGTACCTGGCCGCGAAGGCCGCGGGCCAGGAGAAGTCGATGAAGTTCATCGGCATCGACGGCCTGCCGATCCCGTCCGGTGGCCTCAAGGCCGTCGAGGAGGGCCGGTTGTCCGCGACCCTCATCTACCCGACGGCCGGCAAGGAGGCCGTGGAGACGGCGAAGAAGATCCTCATCGACTGCGACGAGGTGCCGAAGACGCAGACGCTGGAGACCCAGCTGATCACCGCCGAGAACGCGACCCAGGTCTACGACGAGGCCAACAGCTGACCCGCCGCACTCGCGAGTCCAACGCTCGCGACCCGCGAGTCCAACGCTCGCGACCCGCGAGTCCAACACTCGCGACCCGCGAGTCCAACGTTCCGGCGGTTCCGAACGGGGGACTCGCGTGCGGGAGCGGGGGACTCGCTGGTTCGGAGTGTTGGACTCGCGGGTTTGGAGTGTTGGACTCGCGGGGCTGGAGGGTTGGACTCGCGGTCAGGTTCGGTGGGAGCTGCCTCGTTCGATGAGGCGGGCGCCCAGCGTCGTCGTGGTCGGGGCGCGGCCGTTGTCGGCGATGCGGGCCAGCAGCAGCTGCGCCGCCACCGAGCCGATCTCGTAGGCCGGCTGCGCCACCACGGTCAGCGGCGGGTCGACCAGGCCGGCCCACGGCACGTCGTCGAACGCCACCACGCCGACGTCCGCTCCGGGGCGCAGCGAGTGCGACCGGAGCGCCGCCAGCACGCCGATGGCCATCGCGCTGTTGGCGACCAGCAGGGCGTCCGGCGGCTCCGCCTGCTCCAGCAGCTCCCGGCACGCCCTGCCGGCGCCGGCCTCCTTGAACTCCGTGCGGCGCACGAGCCGGGGAGACGTGCGGACCTTCGCCGAGCGCAGCGCGTCGCGGTAGCCGGCCAGGCGGTCGTCGGCGGTGCGGACACCGGCCGGGCCCGTGATGCAGCCGATCCGCTCGTAGCCCTGCGCCAGCAGGTGCTCGGTCGCCTGGTGCGCGGCCAGACGGGTGTCGACCAGGACCGTGTCGCTCGTGCGCTCCGGCAGCGGCCGGTCGACGGCGACGAGCGGGGTGCCGCGGTTGATGAGCAGGTCGACGTTGGTGGCGGTCGACGTGGGGGAGATGATCACGCCCGCGACCCGCTCCTGGATCGCCACGTCGACGTACTTGCGCTCCTTCTCGGCGTTCTCGTCCGCGTTGCACAGGACGACCGAGTAGCCGACCGTGTGTGCCACGTCCTCGACCCCGCGCGCGATCGCCGTGAAGAACGGGTTCTCCACGTCGCTGATGATCAGCGCCAACACCGCGGCCTCCTGCCGCCGCAGGTTCCGCGCCGGCCCGTTGGGCAGGTACCCGAGCTCCGCGGCGGCCGCCAGCACCCGGGCCACCAGCTCGGGATCCACTGTGGACTTGCCGTTCAACGCCCTGGACACGGTCGCCGTCGACACGCCGGCCCGGGAGGCAACGTCGCTGATGGTCGCCACAACCGCCTCACTTTCCACCCTCGTCGCAGACACTACCCGGGCCTATTGACACGCCTCAGGGTGCAGAATAGCTTCTGAGAAAACGATTACTCCAGCCCGTGCAAGCAGTGTCGCTCAGGAGGACCGGTGGCCCGTATCGGCGTGATCAACATCTCGGACGGGCGGGACTACGTCCACGGCGGCATCGCCGAGTTCATCCTGGCCAACGAGGACAAGCTCGTCGCCAGGCTCACGGCGGCCGGCCACGACGTCGTCCGCGCCGATGCCCCCGTCTCGTCCAACACCCTCGCGACCTCGTTGGCCAGGCGGATCGAGGCGGCGAACGTCGACCTGACCGTCCTGCACTACTGCGTCTGGGCATTCCCGCACTTCACGATGCTCGCCGCCGGCCAGCTGACGGGTCCGCTGGTGCTGCTCGCCAACATCGACCCGGTCCAGCCGGGCATGGTCGGCATGCTCGCCGCGGGCGGTGCGCTCGACCAGGTCGGCCGCACGCACACCAGGCTGTGGGGCGACCCCGAGGACGACGCGCTCATCGCCCGGATCGGCGTCCGCGCGTCGGCCGCCGGCGCGGTCGCGGCACTGCGCGGGCAGACGTTCGGGCGGATCGGCGGGCGCCCGATGGGCATGAACACCGCGGTCGCCAACACCGACCAGTGGCAGCGACAGTTCGGCGTGGACGTCGAGGAGATCGACCAGTGGGAGATCGTCCGGCGTGCCGAGGCCGCGGACGCCGCCGAGAAGAAGCGCGCCAGGCAGTGGCTCGAGCAGCACGCCACCGTCCACTACGACGGCAAGAAGCTCACCGAGGAGCTGCTCGAGCGCCAGGTCGGCTCCTACCTCGCGATGCGTGAGCTCATCGACGAGTGGCACCTGGACTTCACCGGCATCAAGGGCCAGCCCGAGCTGACCCAGTACTTCGCCACGATGGACATCGCCGAGGCGTTCCTCAACGACCCGTACGACTGGAACGGTCCCAAGGAGCCGCACGTCTGCGCCACCGAGGCGGACATGGACGGCGCGCTGACCATGCAGATCCTCAAGCACCTCTCGGGCACGCCCGTCCTGTTCGCCGACGTCCGGCACTACCACGGCGACCGGGACATCTGGGACCTGTGCAACTCCGGCCAGCACGCCACGTGGTTCGCCGCCCGCAGCGACGACCCGGCGGAGAACCTCGCGAAGGTGCACCTGTACCCGGAGGTGTTCTTCTTCCCGGCCGGTGGCGCGTCCGTGCAGCACGTGGCCGCTCCCGGCGAGATGACGCTCGCCCGGCTGACCCGCGACGACGGCCGGTACCGCCTGCAGCTGATGCTCGGCGAGTTCGAGAACTACGACGAGGCGACCACCGAGGCGCTGACGAAGATGTCCACACCGGAGTGGCCGCACGCGTTCGCCCGGCTCGACGCGCCCGCCGAGGTGTTCCTGTCCCGGTTCGGCGCGAACCACATCCACGCGGTGCCCGGCGACAAGCGGGCAGAGCTGCGCGCCGTGTGCGAGCTGCTCGACGTCACCCTGGACGAGTTCACCCGTGGCTGAGCTGTTCCTCGGCATCGACATCGGCACGTCCAGCTCGAAGGGCGTGCTCGTCACCGGCACCGGGAAGGTCCTGGCCCGGGCGAGCCGCGAGCACCGGACGTCCACGCCGCATCCCGGCTGGGTCGAGCACGACGCGGACGGCGTGTGGTGGGCGGACTTCCTGGCGCTGACCCGTGAGCTGGTCCCGGCCGCCGGTGGTGACGTTGACGGGCGCTTGGCGGGGCTCGGGGTCAGCGGGATCGGCCCGTGCCTGCTGCCCGCCGACGGCGCGGGGCGGCCGCTTCGCCCGGGGATCCTGTACGGGGTCGACACCCGGGCCGGCGCGGAGATCGACGAGCTGACCGCGGAGCTGGGAGCCGAGGAGATCCTGCGCCGCGGCGGCACCCCGCTGTCCAGCCAGGCGGTCGGCCCGAAGATCCGGTGGCTGGCCCGGCACGAGCCGTCCGTCTGGGAGCGGACCGAGCTGCTGCTGATGGCGAGCTCGTACCTGGTGCACCGGCTGACCGGCCGCTACGTGCTCGACCACCACTCGGCGAGCCAGTGCGACCCGATGTACGACCAGAACGCGTTGGACTGGGCCCGCGACTGGGCCGGCCTCCTGGCGCCGGGGCTGGCGCTGCCGGAGCTGGCCTGGCCGACGGAGGTCGTCGGCACGGTCACCGCCGAGGCCGCACGGGAAACCGGCCTGCCGCAAGGACTTCCGGTCACCGCGGGCACCGTGGACGCGTGGGCGGAGGCGACCAGCGTGGGCGTCCGCGAGCCCGGTGACGTGATGGTCATGTACGGCACGACCATGTTCCTGATCCAGATCCTCGAACGGCCGCGGCCGCACCCGGGGCTGTGGACGACGAGTGGCGTGTTCCCCGGCACGCGATCGCTGGCCGCCGGGATGGCCACCTCCGGCGCGGTCACCGACTGGCTGCGCCGGCTCGTCGGCGGTGACTTCGCCGCCCTGGTCGAGGAGGCCGCGGCGGTGCCGGCGGGCAGCCGAGGGCTGTTGCTGCTGCCGTACTTCGCGGGCGAGCGCACCCCGATCTTCGACCCGGACGCGCGCGGCATGATCGCCGGGCTGACGCTGGAGCACGGGCGGGCGGAGCTGTACCGCGCGGCGCTGGAGGGCATCGCGTACGGCGTGCGGCACAACTTCGAGGTCATGCGCGAGGCCGGCGGGCGGCCGCGGCGGCTGGTGGCGGTCGGCGGTGGCACCCGTGGCGGGCTGTGGACCCGGATCGTGTCGGACGTGACCGGGCACGAGCAGCAGGTGCCGACCGAGACCGTCGGCGCGTGCCTGGGCGACGCCCTGCTCGCCGCCGTGGCCACGGGCGTCGAGGTCGACGCCGACGCGTGGAACCCGCCGAGTCACACGGTCGTCCCGGACGGGGCGGCACGGTACGACGAGTACTACCGCCAGTATCGGGCGCTCTATCCGGCGACGGTCGACGTCGCCCACTTCCTCGCGGCCGAGCAGCATGCCGCGGACAGGCTCTGACCGCCTTCCGGACGCCCGGCGCCAGGAACGTGGCAGTCACGGTCTGACTCGCGGCCCGACGTGGACCGCCCCGCGCCGGCGC
>NZ_JBOHGB010000255.1:0-5118 GCF_050699935.1 Actinophytocola sp. | reverse complement strand
GTCTCGCCGATCTGGCAGGCGATGACGTTCCTGGACCGCGGTTTCGTCCGACTGGCCGGCAGAATGGAGATCACCGGCACGATCCCGCCCGAGTTCCGCGACGGGCCCAGCCTGATCGCGGCGAACCACATCGGCATGTTCGACCCGTTCGTGCTGACCGCCGCGCTGCGCGAGGGCGGGGTGAACCCGCGGTTCATGCTGACCGGTGGACTGCTCGACGCGCCGGTGGTCGGCTGGGGGCTCAAGCAGGGCGGCAGCATCCGGGTGGATCGCGGCAAGAGCAACGTGATCGAGGCGTTCGACCGGGCCACGACGGCGCTGGGGTCGGCGTCCGGTCCGGTGCTCGTGTACCCGGAGGGCCGGGTCAGCCGCGAGCCGGGCCTGTGGCCGGAGCGCGGCAAGACCGGTGTCGCACGAATGGCGCTCGCGGCGAAGGTGCCGGTGATGACGATCAGCCAGTGGGGCGCGCACGAGGCGGTGCACTGGGGCACCGAGCGGGTCGAGCACTGGCGGGACCTGGCGCCGGGAGCCAGGTCGTGGCTGCGCGCGGTCCGCGACCGGCCGGTGTTCAAAGTCCACTTCGGACCAATCGTCGACCTGTCGGACCTGACGTCGGGCAAGCCGGGCGACGCGATGCGCGCGCACGAGCGCATCATGCGGGCGATCACCGACCAGCTGGCGCCGCTGCGCGCCGACGAGCCGAACCTGCCGCACTTCCACGACCCGACCCGGCCGACCGACAGCACCAGCCCGTGGCGACCGACGCCGCCGGATTCTCAATGAAGTTGTCAAGATGAGAACGTCATGCAGCGGTCGCCATGAGCGGCGGAGTCAGTGTGTAGCGGCGGTTGTCACGCAGCAGTGCCACCGGACGTTGACGCGGCGGCGTGCCAGGGCGAGGACGGCCTGGGTGTGCCGTTTGCCCTCGGACCTTTTGCGGTCGTAGAAGATTCGCGACTGGTCGTTGCAGCGGATGCTGACCAGGGCCGAGGTGTAGAGGGCTCGTTGCAGGCCGCGGTGGTAACGGCGGGGACGGTGCAGGTTGCCGCTGACCCGGCCGGAGGCGCGGGGTGCCGGAGCCAGGCCGGCGTAGCCGGCCAGGTGGTCGGCGGAGGCGAACGCGGTCATGTCGCCGCCGATGGCGGCCAGGACCTCGGCACCGAGCAGCACCCCGATGCCGGGCATGCTCAGCAGGACGGCGGCGTGTCGGTGACGGCGAAACCGGCCCTCGATGAGCGTGTCGGTCTGCTTGAGCTGCTCATCGAGGGAGATCACCCCCTGCGCCATCTCCGCGACCGTCTCCGCGACCAGCTGCGCGGCCAGGTGTTGGCCGGGCAGGGTGATGTGCTGGGAGTCAGCCGCTGCCACGACTGTGGTGGCCAACGCGGTGGCGCTGCGAACCTGGTGCGACCGCAGCCATTCTTCGAGCCCGGCCGCGCCGAGTTGGCGGATCGCGGTCGGTGTCTGGACGTGGGTGAGCAGGACCAAGGGGCCGCGGTTGGTCAGGTCCAAGGCGCGTTCCAGGGCCGGGCTGATACCCAGCAGTTGGTCGTGCAGCCGGTTGACCAGGCAGACCCGATCACCAGCGAGGTCACGGCGGCGGGCAACCAGCATCCGCAGCTCCACGATCAGCTCGTCGCCGACGCGCAACGGGAACAGGTCCCGGCGCATCCGGACCTGGTCGGCGATGATCGCGGCGTCTTTCGCGTCAGTCTTACCCTCGCCCCGGTACCCGTCAGCGGCACGGTTGACCTGGTTGCCGGACAGGTAGGACACCCCCTGGCCGTGGGCGACCAACAAGGCCAGGAGCAATGCCGCACCACCAGTGCTGACGTCGACTGCCCAGCGCACCTCGTCAGCCAACGCCGTGACCTCGCCGACAGCAACACCATCTCGTCGTTGGCCACCCTGCGCGACAGCATCCGGGCGCCATCGGCATCGATCACCACGACGTGGTGGTGTCCCTTGCCGATGTCTACCCCGGCCCATCCCTACGCAGCGACCGGGTCGCCATTCTCAATCAACGGCCGAGTCATCGACGGAGTGCCGAGCGGCCAATCGGGCAAAGCCACTCCACGGCAGATGCCTGACTGGTGGGCCGCGCCGCCCGGCGTTTTTCGATCGCGACGCGGCTGGCACATCCAGTAGCGTCGATGGTGTGACCGCTCAAACCACGACGCAGGTTACGCGTGCCACGTCCGCTCACACCGGGCGCGGCACCGTGCTGGTGGTGTTCGCGTCGCTCTCCTTCGGCACGTCCGGCCCGCTGGCCAAGCCGGCGATGGACGCCGGGCTGAGCCCGCTGCAGGTGGCGAGCGTGCGGATCGGGCTCGCCGCACTCGTGCTGCTGGCCGTCGTCGCGGTGTGGCGGCCCGCACTGCTCCGGGTCCGCCGGGCGGACCTGCGGCTCCTGGCCGGCTACGGGCTGGCCGGGGTGGCCGCCGTGCAGGTGTTGTACTTCGTCGCGGTGAGCCGGATCCCGATCGGGATCGCCCTGCTGCTGGAGTTCACCTCGCCGATCCTGGTGGCGCTGTGGGTGCGGTTCGTGCGGCGCACGGTGCTGCCGGCCCGGATGTGGGTGGGCACGGTGCTCGCGCTCGTCGGGCTCGCGATGGTCGCGCAGGTCTGGGCGGGGCTGGGCACGCTCGACGCGCTCGGCATGCTGGCCGGCATCGGCGCGGCCCTGTGCTCGGCGGCGTACTTCCTCATCGGCGAGCACGGGGTGAGCACGCTCGAGCCGCTGGGCCTGGTCACCTGGGGCATGGTCGTGGGCGCGGTGGCGATCTTCGTGGTGGCACCGCCGTGGTCGCTGCCGTTCGAGCTGTTCGGGGCTGGCGCGGACTTCGGCGGGTGGCACGCTCCGGTGTGGTTGCTGCTGGCGGCGTGCGCGGTGGTGTCGACGGCCCTCGCGTACCTGCTGTCGATCAGCGCGCTGCGGGACCTGCCGGCCAACGTGGTCAGCGTGCTGGCGCTGCTCGAGCCGGTCGTGGCGACCGCGATGGCGTGGCTGCTGCTGGGCCAGGCGCTGACCGTGGCCCAGCTGGTGGGCGCGGCGGTCCTGCTCTCCGGCGCGACGGTGGTCCAGCTCGCCTCGCGCGCGCCCGTCACGCAACCGGACTGGACAGCGATATCGGAGGCATCCCCCCACCCCCGGTAGGTGAGCCATGAACCCCACCCGGCGCGAACAGCGCAAGGCCCGACGAGCCCTGCTCCGCCAGATCCTGACGGTCGGCTGCGCGGTCCTGATCGCCGCACTGGCCCGGAGCTGACGTCAGCCGGAGTCAGATCAGCTGGAGTCAGAGGGGGATGACGGTCGGGACGATCATCGGGCGGCGGCGGTAGGTGTCGGCCACCCAGCGGCCCACCACGCGGCGTACGGCCTGCGCGATGCGGTGCGTGTCGGTGATGCCCTCCGACTCCGTGTGCGACAGCTCCTGCTCCACGAGCTGCACGACCTCGTCCAGCGCCTTGGGGTCGTCCGAGAAGCCCCGTCCGGAGATCGTCGGCGGACCGAGCGCGCGCCCGGACACGGAGTCGACCGCCACCGTGATCGCGATGAAGCCGCCCTCACCCAGGATCAGCCGGTCGGACAGCGTCGACTCGCCCACATCGCCGACCGACAGGCCGTCCACGTACACGTGCCCGATCTCGACGCGGCCGCTGATCCGCGCGCGGCCGTCGACCAGGTCCACCACCACACCGTCCTCGGCCACCACCACGTTCCGCGCCGGCACCCCGGTCGCCATCGCCAGCGCCGCGTTCGCCCGCAGGTGGCGCCACTCGCCGTGCACGGGCATCACGTTCGACGGCCGCACCGCGTTGTAGAGGAACAGCAGCTCCCCCGCCGACGCGTGCCCGGACACGTGCACGTTCGCGTTCCCTTGGTGCACAACGGAAGCACCGAGCCGCACCAGGCCGTTGACGACGCCGAACACCGCCGTCTCGTTGCCCGGGATCAGCGAGCTCGCCAGCACCACCGTGTCGCCGGGCCGCACACGGATCTGCCGGTGCTCGCCGCGGGCCATCCGGGACAGCGCGGAGAGCGGCTCCCCCTGCGAGCCGGTCGACACGAACAGCACCTTGTGCTCGGGCAGCTCCATCGCCTCGTCGAGTTCGACGAGCAGGCCCTCGGGCACCCGCAGCAGGCCCAGCTCGGTGGCGATCCCCATGTTGCGCACCATCGACCTGCCGACCATCGCGACCCGCCGGCCGTGCGCCGCCGCCACGTCGAGCACCTGCTGCACGCGGTGCACGTGGCTCGCGAAGCACGCCACGATCACCCGCTGGTCCGCCCGCGCGATGACACCGTCGAGCACCGGGCCGATCTCCCGCTCGGCCATCACGAACCCGGGCACCTCGGCGTTCGTCGAGTCGACGAGGAACAGGTCCACGCCCTCGTCGCCGAGCCGGGAGAAGGCGGCGATGTCGGTCAGCCGCCCGTCCAGCGGCAGCTGGTCGAGCTTGATGTCGCCGGTGTGCAGCACGAGCCCGGCCGGCGTGCGGATGGCCACCGCGAGGGCGTCCGGGATGGAGTGGTTGACCGCGAAGAACTCACAGTCGAAGGCGCCGAACGCGAGCCGGCCGCCCTCGGCGACCTCGACGAGCGTCGGTGTGAGCCGGTGCTCACGGCACTTCGCGGCCACCAGCGCGAGCGTGAACCGGGACCCGACCACCGGCACGTCCGGCCGCTGCCGCAACAGGAACGGCACGGCGCCGATGTGGTCCTCGTGCCCGTGGGTCAGCACGACCGCGTCGATCTCGTCCAGCCGCGGCTCAATGGCCCGGAAGTCCGGCAGGATCAGATCCACGCCGGGCTGCTGGTCCTCGGGGAACAGCACGCCGCAGTCCACGATCAGCAGCCGGCCGGCGTACTCGAAGACGGTCATGTTGCGGCCGACCTCGCCGATCCCACCCAGCGCGACGACCCGGAGCCCCCCGTCGGCCAGCTCGCCCGGCGGCTCCAACTGCCTGTATGTCACCGATGGACCTGCCCGGCGCTGGTGTGCGTGGTGGTGGCGACGTACGCGGCGGCGGCGTCGGCCTGGGCCACCCGCGCGGCGGCCACGTTGGACAGCGGCGCGTCGGCCAGCGGCACGCCGGCGTCGCCCAGATCCGCGG
>NZ_JBOHGB010000254.1:0-5158 GCF_050699935.1 Actinophytocola sp. | reverse complement strand
GCGGACCGCGTCGTGCAGCGGCCGCGCGCCGAGCCGGTCGGCGACCTCCGCGGCGGCCCGCAGCTCGGTCGCGGCCGCGTCCTTGTCATCCGCGCGCAGCAGTGCATCGCCGAGCCGCCAGCGGCAGATGGCCTGCTCGTACACCGCGCCGTAGCCGAACGCCGCCGCGGCCGCGCGCCACAGGTCGGGGGAGCTCTTCCCGTGCAGCCGGGACAACTCCGCCTCGGCCCGCGCGAGCCACGCCTTGCCCTCCGGCCCCAACGAGCCGGTCCGTGGCCGGCTGTAGCGCGCGGTGTCGCGGGCGTGCGCGACGAGCCGCTCCCCCTCCTCGACCGCCGCCCGGTGCCCGGCGTCCTCCCGCCGCCGCACTGCCCGCCCGGCCAGCTCCGCGCACAGCGACACCCCGAGCGCGCCGAGCCGGATGCCGACCGCCATCCACTGGCCACCGACCCGCTCGGACCACTCCAGCGCGTCGCGCACGTGCACCACGCCCTCCTCGGGCCGGCCTTGCCAGAACGCCAGCTCCGCGGACGCCGTGCCCATCGCGGCGCCGATCTGGTAGTCCCGGCTCCACTCGGACTTCAGGTCCGCGGCGAGCCGGGCAGCCTCGGCGAGCTTGCCGCGCGACACCATCACGTGGCTGCCGACGGCCGCGAGCCGGGCCGACACGGTGCTCGACACCCGGCGCCCGGGCGGCTCCGCGGCGGCCTCGCTCTCGTCCCAGTCGCCACGCGCGTACCGGACGGTGACCTTCATGGCGCGCAGCTCGAAACCGTAGGTGCCCCAGGTCAGCCCGGTACGCCTGGCCCGCTCGACGCCCTCGTCGATGATCCGCACGGCCTCCTCGAGCTCGCCCTGCTCGTAGTGGTTCATGCCGAGGTAGTGCCGTGCCCGCAGCTCCACCGTCGGCGCCTCGTCGGCCATCGCGAGCCGCTGGGCCTCGCGCAGCCGCTCCCGGCTCTGCTCGACCCGGCCCTCTGCCTCGTCCAGCGCGCCCAACGTGATCAGCGCGTCGGCCTCCACGCCCGGCTCACCGGCCGACCGCGCGTCGCGCACCGCGAGCTCGGCGAACGTGCGGGCCTCGGCCGGCTCCCGCATGCCACGCAGGATCGACGCGTACACCGCGAGCACCCAGGCCTTCTCACAGCTCGCCGGGAGGTCCTCGACGAGCTCCCACGCCCGCACGATCGCCTGCCGCGCCTCCTCCTCCTTGCCCTCCACGACGAACAACGCGGACGCGAGCCGCCGCCGGGTCACCGCGGCGACCTCGGGGTCCGCGGCGTGGTCGGCGAGCTTGACGGCGTGGCGGGCGAACGCCACCGCCCGCTCCGGCTCGCCCGCGCTGCCGGCCACGTAGGACGCCCGGCGCAGCAGCACCGCCTCGTCGATGTCGGCCGGCCGGTCCGCCTCGGCCACCGCGTCCCACAGCTTGAGCGCGCGCTCCAGGTGGTGCAGCGACTCGGCCGGCGCACCCGACCGCTTGGCCTCCTGCGCGGCCTCGACCGACGCGGCGAGCGCCTGGGGCAGCTGGTGGCTCTCCATGCTGTGGTGGGCGAGCGCGGCCGCTACACCGCGACGCCCCTGACCGGCGAGCTGTCCGGCGAGCCGGCGGGCGTAGGCGCCGTGCAGGCGTACCCGCTCACCCGGCAGCAGGTCACCGTAGACGGCCTCGCTCAGCAGGGCGTGCCGGAACGCGTACACCTCCGTGCCGCGATCGTGGGTGGCGACGAGGACGTGGTGCTGCACGGCCTCGCGAAGCGCCTCCTCGATCCCGGTCTCAGTGAGCTCGGAGACCTCCAGCAGCGTCGCGTGCGGCACCCGCCGGCCGGCCACCGACGCCACCCGGACCACCCGCTGGGTGTCCTCGGACAGCCGCTCCACCCTGGCCAGCAGCACGTCGACGAGCGTCCACGGCAGGGCGCCGGCACCCTGCTCGCTGTAGGCGGCCAGCAGCTCCTCGGCGAAGAAGGCGTTGCCCTCCGATCGGTCGGCCACCTCACGCACGGCGTCCTCGGGCACGACCTCCTCGGCGAGCGCGGTGACGAACGTGCGGGAGTCGGACTCGTCGAACGGGCTCAGGTCGAGCCGCTCGGTCGCGGGGAGCCGGACGAGCTCGGCCAGCAGCGGACGCAGCGGGTGGCGGCGGTGCAGGTCGTCGCCGCGGTAGGTGCCGACGATCAGCAGCCGCTGCTCGCGCAGGCGGGACACGAGGAACGCGAGCAGCCGCCTGGTGGAGGCGTCGGCCCAGTGCAGGTCCTCGAGCACGAGCACGACGACCGACCCGGCGGCGAGGTCGGTGAGCGTGCCGTGCACGGCGTCGAACAGCTGCAGCTGGCCGACGTCCTGCTCGGCGCGGGCGGACGAGCGCGCACCGGCGCCGGCCACGACCGCGCCGATCCCGGGCGTGCCGCCGCCCCCGGCACGCTCACCGCTGGGCAGGATCGCGTCCGGGAACAGCCAGGCCAGCGCGGGATGGGCGAGCACGGCCCGCTCGCGGTCGGGTACCTGCACCATCGCCTCGACGAACGGCAGGTACGGCAGGCCGGTCTCGCCGGCGTCCAGGCACCGGCCGGTCAGCACGACGGCGTCCTTGGCCCGGGCGAGCACCGCGAGCTCCTCGATGAGCCGGGTCTTGCCGACACCGGCGTCCCCGGAGATCAGCACGGCCGCCGGGGAGTCGGCGACTGCCTGGTCGAAGGCCGCCCGCAACCGACTCATCTCCCGGTCGCGAGCCACCAGCGGAATACCGGATCCGAGGCGTGCCACGCACGCATGCTCGCACACCTCAGGCGGCCCGCGGTGCTCCGTTTACGGTCGTCCGGCGCCGCTCGGAGCGGTGTTCGCCGTGGTCGTCGCTGGTGTGGTCGCGCGGGTGGCGGAACCACGCGCGGTGCGTGCGACGGACCTCACTCACGTACTCGGGCGCGGTGCCACCACGGGCCCGCTCGACGCGGTAGTCCATCTCCGCCCTGAGTATCTCCGGCGTCACGTGCATCTCGACTCCTCGTCCGCTGTTGTCGTCGACGAGGTCGAGACTCGTGCGCAGGCCCGGAGCCGGGCATCGGAAGGTCACGCACGACTGGCGTGGCGAACCCCTTACGCGGCGTCCCGCGATCCTGAGGGGTGGAGTAAGAGATGGCCCGCGGGGATCAGGCCCGCGTAAGGCCGGAATGGGAGCCGGTGCTCCAGGGTCTGGAGAGCACCCGGCTGGTTGATCAGATCGCTACCGAGGTCAGAACCGGCGCAGCCCGGGGGCATGTCAGGCGCTGACGAGACGCCCCTCCTTCACGACACCCATGAACGCGTCCCACCCGGCTCCTTCGAACACCAGGTGGCCCGCCTCTGGGTGCTTGGAGTCACGAACCGCTGCGCCGATTCTGGCCACGACAAGCTCGACACAGTCGTTGCCCGCACCGCTCCGGCTGCTCTTCCGCCAGTTGGCACATGTCAGGTCAGAAAGGGTCACAGTCTGCTCCTCTCGGAATCGACGCTAGACGAGCCGGTCGGCCGCCTGCTCGACCATTACGAGGGTATCGTCAGGTTTCAACGCCGCCGCGCGCAAATGGTCAAACATCAACGTATACCGGTGTACGTCGGATGGTTGTTCCAAGTAGACACCAGATGTTGTGTACTCGACATAAACGACGTCGGGATCAGCGAGTTCCGGGAAGCCGAGGATGAGGAACGGGCACTCCATACCGGCGTGCGCCCCGGCCTCGAACGGCACCACCTGGAGCGTGACGTGCGGCAGCGCGGCGAGGTCGAGCAGGTGGCGGAGCTGGTTGTGCATGATCCCCGGGCCACCGACCGTGCGGTGCAGCACCGCCTCGTCGATCACCGCCCAGTACTCCGGCGGGTTCGGGTCGGTGAGCAGCTTCTGCCTGGTCACCCGGGCCGCCACCCGACGCTCCACATCGGCCTCGGCGGCGTCCGGGCGGATCGCGCGGATCACCGCGCGGGTGTAGCCCTCGGTCTGCAGCAGACCCGGTACGAGCAGGGCCTGGTGAGTGTGCAGAGAGGCCGCGTCGGACTCCAGCCCCACGAAGGCGCCCGTGAACACCTCGTTGTAGGCGTGCCACCAGCCCTTCTTGCGGGCCTCGCGGGACAGCTGGACCAGGGCTTCCCGCTTGTCGTCCTCGATGCCGTAGACCTCGAGCATGTCCCGGACGTCGCGTGGGGTGACCCCGACGTGGCCGGTCTCGATCCGGCTGATCTTGGAGGCGGAGCACTCCAGCTTCTCGCCGACCTCGTCGATGGTCAGCTCCGCGGCCTCGCGCAGCCGGCGCAACTCGGCGGCCAGCCGTCGGCGTCGCACCGTCGGGCTCGGACTTCGGGCCATCAGATCACCTCACCTTGCTCGCGCGCCCGATCCGGGCGGATGGTCTCATCCGGACACGGCGCAATCGTCGAGAAATCGGGGAAACCCCCGGCCAGCGTGCCCGTGAGCGTAATCATTTCCAATGTCGATCAATACCCATCACCCGATCGGGTACTGCAACTTGCAATTTGCGGGTTCCTCGTCGCAAGCTGCTAATCGGTGACGGGTGATCCTGAGGCCTGCTCGGTCAAAGCGCTCCGTGTGCAAATTGACGCACGGACCGCGGAGCCGCAACTCGGACGCACTCAGACTAGCCCGCCGTTGTCGTCCTCGCCGACAGGAGTCACGTTGAGTAGTCCGATCTTCGGTCAGCTCGAGACGTCGCTGGCCGGTTACCTGGCCGATGTCGTGCACCGGGCGGAGTTCGGCGACGAACGGACCGCCGCCGCCGTGGCGAGGTTCGAGGTGCCCCGGCTCGTCGAGGCGCTGAAGGCCGTGCTCGACGAGCACGAGCCGGACGAGTTCGGCCGCTGCCCGGACTGCCGCCGCAGCCGGTTCAGCCGCGCGCCCACGCCCTGCCGCGCCTACCTCAGCGCTCACCTGTGCCTCGTGGCACTCGACGAGCCGCAGCCCGTCGAGGTGACCACACCCATGCGCCGGCCGGTCGTCCTGGCCGAGCCGTCCGGCTTCCGGATGCTGAACGCGCCGGGCTGACCACTCCGACCACGAGCAGGGGCCTCCCCGACCCCGCTGCTCGTGTCGGGCGACCTGTCTTCCCCCACACTCCCCCCCAGGTCGTCCGGGCAGGCGGCGGGCCCGGGATCGTCCCCCGAACGACCC
>NZ_JBOHGB010000253.1:0-5340 GCF_050699935.1 Actinophytocola sp. | reverse complement strand
GCCCGGCCGAGTTCGGCGCCGCGCTCGCCGGCTGGCGGCGCACGCTGGCGGTGCTGGCCGACGTCGGCGGCCCGGCCGAGGAGCTGTCCATTGTGGACCCGGCGGAGGCGGCCGGGCGGACGTGGCCGGAGCCGAACGTCGTGCTGTGCCTGTCCGACCTCGATCGGACCAGCCGGCAGGGCTGGCTCGCCGGCGGTGAGCCGGTGCCGCCCGCGGACGGCTGGGCGCTGCGGCAGGACGCGTTCACCGTCCGGGAGGGCGTGGGCGGCTCGCCGGAGCTGCGCGCGCTGGCGCTCGCGAGGCTCGCGCCGCGGCCGGGCTCGCTCGTCTGGGACGTCACCGCCGGCAGCGGCTCGCTCGGCGTCGAGGCCGCGCGGCTGGGCGCGGCGGTGATCGCGGTCGAGAACGATCCGGGGCTGTGCGTGCGGATCGTGGCCAACGCCAAGCGGCACGATGTGGACGTGCGGCTGGTCGACGGGCCGGTACCGGAGTCGCTGATCGGACTGCCGCAGCCGGACTCGGTGTTCATCGGCACCGCGCGTACCGACGTGGTGCGCGGCTGCGCGGGGCTGAGCGCGCGCCGGATCGTCGTCGACGTGCACGAGCTCGGCAGTGTCGGGCCCGCGCGCGACGCGCTGGTCGACGCCGGCTACGCGGTCGACGGGCGACTGGTGTTCAGCGCGCCGATCCAGGGTCTGCAGGGCGGCAGCGCCGCGGTCGAGGCCGCCTCGTCGCACCTGCTGTTGTGGGGCACGCTGCGCTGACCCCGCGTGGGTCGAAAGTCCCATGGTCAGGCGGGATTCCATCCGATCGTCGGGTGCTGGCCGCCCGTGCGTTTCCCCAGCTCGGACACTCGATCGTGACCTTGTTCGCCCGTTCAGACCAATACGAATGGGCGTTGTGGCTGATGGTGAGCCGCGCGTAGCTATGAGTCAGCACCGTGAGCACGCTCGCTCGCGGGATTCGAACAAGGGAGAAGAGAGATGGCTGAGGCAAGGCGCCTTCTCCGCCTGGCCGGGGTTGCCGCAGCGGTTCTCGCATCGGTCGGCGTCGCGGCGTCGATGACCATGGCGAACGCTGACCAGACGAACCAGTCGTCTGGCGACGTTCAGCCGATGATCATCGGTGGCGAGGAGACGACCATCGAGGAGAACCCGTTCATGGTCGCGCTGACCACGCCCGACGGGTTCCAGTTCTGCGGCGGTTCCATCGTCGCACCGACCAAGGTCCTCACCGCCGCGCACTGCACCGAGGGCCAGCAGCCCACCGACATGCAGGTCGTGGCCGGCCGCACGTCGCTGTCCGGCGGTGGCGGCACTACCGCGGCCGTGACCGACATCTGGGTCAACCCGAACTTCGACTCCGGCACGTTGTCCAACGACGCGTCGGTCCTCACCCTGGACCAGCCGCTGGCGGAGGCCCCGATCGCGATCGCCACGCCGGAGGACGCGGACCTGTACGCGGCCGGCGCGAACAGCACCGTGTACGGCTGGGGCGTCACCGAGACCGGCGACACCTCCGACATCCTGCGCAAGGTGAGCGTGCCGGTGACGGCGGACGCCGACTGCACTGCCTCGTACCCGGACCAGTTCGACGCCACCTCGATGGTGTGCGCCGGTCTGGCCGAGGGCGGCAAGGACAGCTGCCAGGGTGACTCCGGTGGCCCGCTCGAGGGCGTGACCGCGGACGGCACCCGCAAGGTGATCGGCATCGTGTCCTGGGGACAGGGTTGCGCGGAGCCGAACTTCTACGGCGTGTACGGCCGAGTCGCGGCGATGTCCGACCTGATCCAGGAGCAGATCGACAGCTGAGGGTAGGTAGCACACGAGGGCCACTCCGCCGCGGCGGAGTGGCCCTCGTGTTCGTGCTCAGCCGAACCAGGCCGGCTCATTGCCCGGCCGCCACTTGATGTTGCAGCCGATGCTCGGCAGCTGGCCGACCTCGATCTCCTCGCCCGCGAGCACCGAGGCGACCGCGGCCTCGAGTTCGTCGCCGGTGACCGGCACGCCGTTGCCCGGGCGGGCGGCGTCGAACCGGCCGCGGTAGGCGAGCGTGCGGCGGGTGTCGTACAGGTAGAAGTCCGGCGTACACGCGGCCCGGTACGCGTGCGCCGCCGTCTGGTCGGCATCGGACACGTACGGGAACGTCCACTGCCAGGCGGTCGCGTTCGCCGCCATCCGCTCGGGGACCTCGTCGGGATATGCCTGCGGGTCGTTGCTGTTGATGCCGATCACGCCGAGACCCTGCCGGCGCCAGCGCGCGGCGGCCGCGCCGAGCGGGACGGCGATGTGCTGGACGTACGGGCAGTGGTTGCACAGGAACGCGACCAGCGTGCCGCTCGGCCCGGCCACCCTGTCGAACGTCCAGATCGCACCGTCCGGGTCGGGTAGTTCGAACGGCGGCGCCTCGGTGCCGAGCGGGACCATGGTGGAGTTCACGGAGACCATGACGCGAGCTTATCGACCGCGCCCGGCATGCTTGACCGCATGACAGGTGAGGCGCACTACCTGGCCGGACTCGATCTGGCCGGCCGGCGTGTGGTCGTCGTCGGCGGCGGCACGGTGGCACAGCGCAGGCTGCCGCGGCTGGTGTCGTGCGGGGCCCGGGTCGAGGTGGTCTCGCCGTCCGTCACGCCGTCGGTCCAGACGCTGGCCGACTCGGGCGCGGTCGTGTGGCACCGGCGCGCGTACCGGTCGGGGGACCTCGAGGGCGCGTGGTACGTGCTGTGCTGCACCTCCGCCCCCGCGGTGAACGCCTCGGTGTCGGCGGAGGCCGAGCGGCTGCGGGTGTTCTGCGTGCGCGCCGACGCGGGGTCGCTGGGCACCGCGGTCACACCGGCGACCGGCGACCACGACGGGCTGCTGGTCGGCGTCCTGGCCGGCGGCGAGCACCGTCGGTCGGCGGCCGTGCGCGACTCGCTGCTCGCGGCACTGCGCGCGGGGCCGGTGCCGGATGCGGTGACGAAGCCGGTGGGCGTGGCCCTGGTCGGTGGCGGCCCGGGCGATCCGGACCTGATCACGGTCCGCGGCCGCAGGCTGCTGTCCCAGGCCGACGTGGTGGTGGCCGACCGGCTGGCGCCGGGTGCGCTGCTGGAGGAGCTGCCGCCGTCGGTGGAGGTGGTCGACGCGGCGAAGATCCCGTACGGGCGCGCGGCGAGCCAGGACGCGATCAACGAGCTGCTGGTCTCGCACGCCCGCGCGGGCCGGTTTGTCGTGCGCTTGAAGGGTGGCGACCCGTTCGTGTTCGGGCGGGGGTACGAGGAGGTGCGGGCGTGTGCCGCCGCGGGCGTGCCGGTGACGGTCGTGCCCGGGGTGACGTCTGCGTTCGCGGTGCCGGCGGCGGCCGACGTGCCGGTGACGCACCGCGGCGTGGCGCACGAGGTCGTCGTGGTGTCGGGACACGTGCCGCCGGGGGACCCGTCGTCCCTTGTGGACTGGTCGGCCCTCGCGACGCTACGGGGAACCCTGGTGCTGATGATGGCGGTCGAGCGGATCGGGTCGTTCGCCTCGGCGCTCGTGGCCGGCGGCCGGCCGGGAGCCACGCCGGTGGCCGTCGTGCAGGAGGGCACGACCCGCGGGCAGCGGGTCGTGCGCTCCACTTTGGACAAGGTGGCCGACGACGTCGTGGCGGAAGGGATCCGGCCGCCCGCGGTGATCGTCGTCGGCGCGGTGGCGGGGCTGTCCCGCCCGGCGTCCTAGCGAATGTGCCTGCGGGGTCGGCCTCCCGGCCTGTTGAAGCGGCCGCTCGGCCGGAACGGGCGCCGGGTCGGCTCGGGGTCGACGACCGGTTCCCCGGACGGCAGGCGGGCGCCGGTGATGCGGACCAGGTCGTCGTCGCCGGGGCGGACCTTGGTGCGCTCCGGCTCGACGCCGGCCTGCTCGGTCATCCGGAACACCGTGCGCCGCTCCTGGTGGGTGACCAGGGTGACGACGGTGCCCGACTCGCCGGCGCGCGCGGTGCGGCCCGCGCGGTGCAGGTAGCCCTTGGCGTCGGCGGGCGGGTCGACGTGCACGACGAGGCTGATGCCGTCGACGTGGATGCCGCGCGCGGCGACGTCGGTGGCGATGAGGACCGGGAGGCGGCCGTCCTTGAACTCGCCGAGGACGCGGTTGCGAGCGCCCTGGGGCTTGCCGCCGTGCAACGCGCCCGCGCGGACACCGACCGCGCGGAGCTGGCGGGTGAGCCGGTCGACGTGGTGCTTGGTGCGCAGGAACATGATGGTTCGCCCGTCCCGCGCGGCCATCTCGGCGACCACGGCCGGCTTGTCCTCACGAGACACCATCAGCAGGTGGTGGTCCATTGTGGACACCGTCGCGGCCGACGGGTCGGTCGAGTGCGTGACCGGGTCGGTCAGGTACCGGTTGACCAGTGCCGCGACGTCGCGGTCCAGCGTCGCGGAGAAGAGCATCCGCTGACCGTCGGGGACGAGGTCGAGGATGTCGCGGACCTGGGGCAGGAACCCCATGTCGGCCATCTGGTCCGCCTCGTCGAGCGTGACGAAGCGGACGTCGTCGAGGACGCAGGTGCCCTGCCGGACGTGGTCGGACAGCCGGCCCGGGGTGGCGATGAGCAGGTCGATGCCGCGCTGGAGCTGGTCGGCCTGCTTGGTGAACGACAGCCCGCCGACGACGGTCCGGCACCACAGGCCCAGCGCCTTGGCGAGCGGCACCAGCGCGTCGGTGACCTGCATGGCAAGCTCCCGGGTCGGCACGAGGATCAGGCCACGCGGGCGGTTGGGGCGCGGCTTGCCCTTGTGCAGCCGGGTGAGCAGCGCCAGCCCGAACGCGAGCGTCTTCCCGGACCCGGTCTGCGCCCGACCGAGCACGTCCCGCCCCGCGAGCGCGTCGGGCAGGGTGGCCGCCTGGATGGGGAAGGGGTCGGTGATGCCCTGCTCGTCGAGCGCCCGCAGCAAGGGGGTGGGCAGACCGAGCTCGGCGAAGGAGACGGTGGCGGGGTTGGTCCGCCGTTCGCTGATGTCGCCGTTCCACCGGTTGGACGTCGCGTGGTGTTGGGTAGCGGACCCGCCGTGGCTCTGCTCGGTGGGGCTCTGCTCGGTGGGGCTCTGCTCGGTGGGGCGGGGTTCGGTGGGGCGGGGTTCGGTGGCGGCGGAGCGTCGGGGCCCTCCGGTGTCGCCGAAGCGTTCGACCCGCTCGGCGGCGCGGCGTTCCGCCCGGTTGGCGGTGGTGTCGTGCCGGTCGATGCCGCTGGGGCCACCCCAGCGGTCACCGGCGCCGAAGGTGTCCCGGCGGTTCGCGCGGTTCGCCGAGTTGCCGGTGTGTGGGCCGCGGCGGTCGCGCTGGTCCCGGCGGGCGTCGGTGCGCCGATCGCCGCGGGCGCCGG
>NZ_JBOHGB010000252.1:0-5499 GCF_050699935.1 Actinophytocola sp. | reverse complement strand
GCCAGGGAGGCTTCCACCAGTGATCTGACCGGTCCATCACTACACAGCACCGCGTCGGTCAACTCGACAAGGGCGTCACCCCGGCGGGTCAGACAGGCATGGAACTCGCGCCGGAACGCGGACAGTTGCCCGAGTACCGCGCCAGTGTCCGAGTGGTGCACACTGATCAACTGAAGCCCTTGGTCTGATCGTCTTCCCTCAGCAAGAAGCATGATCAACCAAGGGCTTCACCCATGATCAACCGGGTGCGCGTCCGAGCCCCAGAACGTTAAAACTCAAGCTAGGGGCATGCGAACCGGGTCGGGTGCGGGCATCGTGGGGGTAGGAGGAACCCGATGTCTCGTGTCCTGGTCACCGGATCGGCCGACGGGCTGGGGCTCATGGCCGGCCGTCGGTTGCTCGGCGAGGGCCATGAGGTGGTCCTGCACGCCCGTGACGACGCGCGCGCCGACGACACCCGGGCGGGCGTGCCCGGGTGTACCGTGCTCGTCGGCGACCTGGCGAGCATCGCCGAGACGCGGCGGCTGGCCGAGCAGGCGATCGCCGCCGGGCCGTTCGACGCCGTGATCCACAACGCCGCCGTGGGCTACCGCGAGAGGCATCGGGTGTCCACAGTGGACGGATTGGCGCACGTGTTCGCGGTCAACGTGCTCGCGCCGTACCTGCTCACCGCGCTCGTGCCGGCGCCCGCCCGGCTGGTCTACCTCAGCTCCGGCATGCACCGGGCGGGCGACCCGAGCCTGGACGACCTCCAGTGGGAACGCAGGCGCTGGAACGGTTCGCATGCCTACGCCGACTCCAAGCTGTTCGACACCGTGCTCGCGTTCGCGGTCGCGCGCCGCTGGCCGTCGATCCGGTCGAACGCGGTCGACCCCGGCTGGGTGCCCACGCGGATGGGCGGCCGAGGAGCGCCGGACGACCTGTCGCAGGGCGCCCTCACCCAGACCTGGCTCGCGACGAGCGACGACCCGGACGCCCTCGGCAGCGGCGGCTACTTCTACCACCAACGGCCGCGGGACCCGCACCCGGCGGCGAAGGACCCGCTCGTGCAGGACGGCCTGCTCGCGGCCTGCGCCGCGCTCACCGGCGTGGAGATCGGCTGACGCCCGCTCGCTTCGTCCGCGGCACCGACGGTCACGTCGCCGGCGGCGGTTGACTCACCTCCCCTCCATGAAGAACCTCTCCAGCACCGGCACCAGAACCGGTGGCGCCACGACGTGCTCCTCCCCGGCCAGCACCCGCAACCGGCCCGCCGGCACGGCTTCCGCGAGGGTGCGGTCGGTGTCGATCATCCACTCCGGCGAGGCGCCGCCGACCAGAACGAGCGTGGGCGGCACCACCCGGCGGGCCAGGTCGAGCGGGACGGTGCCGCCGGCGGCATCGCCCATGGCCACGGAGTCGTACGCGAGCGTGTGTGCCAGCGCGGCCGTGCCGGCCCACCACGGCTCGGTGCGCCACTCGTCCACCAGCTCGCCGGGCACCCCGGTGATCGTGAAGAACAGGGCCAGCGCGTCGTCTCGACGGCCAGCCTCCAGTAACGACGTCAGGGACTCGGCGTACCCGCGCGTGTCCGATGCCATCTCCTCGGTGCCATACGGAGGCTCGTGCAGCACGGCGCGAGTGATGGGCAGGCCCGCCGCCAGCGCGTGGAGCACCAGCCCGGCACCCGACGAGTGTCCGTAGACGAACGCCGACCCGCCCACCTCCCCCAGCAACGCGGCCAGGTCCTCGACCTCGCGCGAGACCGAGTACGGAATCGTGTCGCCGCTCGAGCCGCGGCCCCGGCGGTCGTAGTTCACCACCGTGAAATGCCGGGCGAGCTCGGCGCTGACCCCGGCCGTCTTGGCCCGGTCGCACGTCGCGCCGCCCACCACGATCGCCGGCGGGCCCGTGCCCAGCAGGTCGTAGGCGATGAGTGTGCCGTCTGCGGAGGTCACCTTGTTCGTCATGCCACGGAAGCTACGCCCGGGCACCGACATTTCCTGTCGCGGCGGCGAGTAACGAGGCAGCCGAGGGCGCCGGTGACTTACCACCGGTTGCGCGCATTTGGACTATTGTCACCCGATCGGACGGCCGATACGTTCTTCCCGCACACGGGACTGGGGCGACGGGGCGATCTCCACCGGGAGGCAGCTGAGGCGGGAGCAATATGCGGCGGTATACACACTGTGTATAGCTACGTCATCGCTCACCAGTCACCACCGAGCGGAGGTGTCAGGTGCGTATCGGCGTCAAGATCGGGGCCGGCGTGGCCGTACTGGGATTGGTGCTCGGCACCGCCCAAGCGGCTGGGGCGGCTCCACCAACGGGGTTCGCGAACACCGTCGAGGACAAGAACACGGTCACGCTCATCACCGGTGACCGGGTCACCGTGCGGAACCATGAGGCGAGCTCGGTCAGCGCGGGCGAAGGGCGCGCTGGCATGGTGTTCTCCACGTTCCGCGCCCAGGGCCACGACTACGTGATCCCGGCCGACGCGCTGCGGCTCGTCGCCACCGGAAAGCTCGACCGCAGGCTGTTCGACATCACCTCGCTCGTCGACTTCGGCTACGACGACGCGCATCGCGACTCCGTGCCGCTGATCGTCACCCACGCCGCCGGCCGCGCCGCCCCGAGGCCGGCACACGTGACCCGGAACCTGCCTAGCGTCAACGGGATGGCCGTGGCCGCCGACAAGTCCGGGGCCACCTGGGAGGCGCTGA
This sequence comes from Actinophytocola sp., assembly GCF_050699935.1. Lineage (NCBI taxonomy): Bacteria > Bacillati > Actinomycetota > Actinomycetes > Pseudonocardiales > Pseudonocardiaceae > Actinophytocola > Actinophytocola sp. The sequence goes on along the minus strand of NZ_JBOHGB010000252.1, from coordinate 2,797 downwards.
CCGACGGCGCCGCACGCGCCGGCGCCCGCACGATGGCCACCGGCGTGTCGAAGATCTGGCTCGACGGCAAGCGGAGGTCCACTCTGGACCACAGCGTGCCGCAGATCGGTGCGCCCGCCGCCTGGGACGCCGGTTTCACCGGGGAGGGCGTCAAGGTCGCGGTGCTCGACACCGGCGTCGACCAGACCCACCCGGACCTCGCCGACCGCGAGGTCGCCGAGCAGAACTTCAGCGAGGCACCGGACAACGACGACAACTTCGGCCATGGGACGCACGTCGCGTCGATCGTCGCGGGCACCGGCCCGAAGTCGGACGGCAAGTACCGCGGCGTCGCCTGGGGAGCGTCCATTCTGGACGGCAAGGTGCTCGACGACTTCGGGTTCGGCTTCGAGTCCGGGATCATCGCGGGCATGCAGTGGGCGGCCGAACAGGGCGCGGACATCGCGAACCTCAGCCTCGGCGGCGGTGACACGCCTGACGTCGACCCGCTCGAGGAGGCCGTCAACACGCTGTCCGAGCAACACGGCACGCTCTTCGTGATCGCCGCCGGCAACTCCGGCCCGGCCGAGGGCACGGTCGGCTCGCCGGGCAGCGCGGAGGCGGCGCTCACCGTCGGCGCGGTCGACGACAGGGACGCCCTGGCCGACTTCTCCAGCCGCGGTCCGCGGATCGGCGACGGCGGGATCAAGCCGGACATCACCGCCCCGGGCGTGGACATCGTGGCCGCGAAGGCGGCGAACGGGCAGATCGGCGAACCGGCCGAGGACGGGTACGTGGCGCTGTCCGGCACCTCGATGGCCACCCCGCACGTGGCGGGTGCCGCCGCGCTGATCGCCCAGCAGCACCCGGACTGGACCGGCGCGCGGCTGAAGGCGGCGCTGACCGCGTCCGCGAAGCCCACCGACGGCCTGACCGCGTACCAGCAGGGCTCCGGCCGGGTCGACGTGGCGAGGACGCTCGATGCGAGCGTCGTCTCCGAGCCGACCAGTGTCGACCTGGGCCTCGCCGAGTGGCCGCACGACGACGACCAGCCGGTGACGAAGCCGCTGACCTACCGCAACCTCGGCGACACCGACATGACGCTCGCTCTCTCCCTCGACGCGACCGGCCCGGACGGCGAGGCGACGGACATGTTCTCGTTGAGCGTCAACGAGATCACCGTGCCGGCCGGCGGCGAGGCGCGGGTCGAGGTCACCGCCGACACGCGGAAGGGCACCGTCGACGGCGCCTACTCCGGCGCGGTCGTCGCGACGGCCGGCGAGTCGGTCACCCGCACGCCGGTCGGAGCCGTCCGTGAGGTCGAGAGCTACGACCTGACGCTGAACTACGCCGACGAGAACGGCGCGCCGACGGCCGCGTACAGCACCCTGATAGTCGGTCTGGACAACGACACCCTCGCGTTCCCCTACGACGAGGACGGCTCGCTCCAGGTGCGGCTGCCCAAGGGCCGATACGTGGTCGACCACCTCGTCCTGACCGCCGGCGGCACGCACTACAACCAGCTCGCCCAGCCGGGTCTCGGGCTCGACGGCGACACGACGGTCGACATCGACCCGACCATCACCAAGCCGATCAGCGTCACGCCACCGGCAAAGGCACGGCTGCTGGTCGGCGACATCGGCTACTCGGTCCAGACGGCGAACTCCTCGTTCGGCAGCGGCTTCATCACCGACGACCTGAGCGTGCTGACCACCGCGCAGCTCGGTGCGGCGCTGCCCGGCACCACGGTGACCGGCTCGGTCAACACGCAGTGGCTGGCGCCGGACGGGTCGTTCTACGGGCTGGCGTTCTACCCGGAGGAGGGGTTCCCGACCGGGTTCACCAAGGTGGTCGACCAGCGCGAGCTCGCGACCGTGCGGGAGGACCTCGGCCCGGCCCTCGAGGGGCAGCAGGGGCAGCGCACGCTGTTCCCCTTCCCGGAGTCCGGCGGCGGGTTCGTGGTCGGCGCGAGCGTGGCGGTCGACCTGCCGAGCACGCGCACGGTGTACCTCACGACCGAGCGCGTGCGGTGGGCCACGCTGCTGATGCAGGGCGCCCCGGACGCCGAGCCGGTCGCCGATTTCGAGTCGCCGACGCGGGCGTACCGGGCGGGCCGCACGTACGACGAGTCGTTCAACCACGCGGTGTTCGGCCCGGGGCTGCCGCCCACGGAGTTCCCGTGGGGCTACCGGCTCGGCGACGAGATCGGTGTGAGCATCCCGATGTTCACCGACTTGGGCGGCAACGCCGGTTACTCCACGGTGGACTCGGCGGCGACGAAGCTGTACCGCGGTTCGGAGCTCGTCGGTGCGTCGCCCGAGCCGGGCTTCGGCGTGTTCGGCGGCCTGCCGGCCGGGGCGGGTGACTACCGGCTCACCACGGAGCTGACCCGATCGGCGCCGTTCGACGTGTCGACGGCGATCAGTGCCGAGTGGACGTTCCGGTCGGCGCATGTGGACGGTGACGAGCCGGCCGCGCTGGCGCTGAACACGGTGCGGTTCCTGCCGGCGCTCGACGGCGCGAACAGCGCACCGGCGGGCAAGCCGTTCCTGGTGCCGATGGTCCTGCAGGACGAGACGGGCTCGTACCTGCGGCCGCGGCGGCTGACGGTGGAGGCGTCCTACGACGAGGGCAAGACGTGGCAACGGGTTCCGGTGCTGCTGAACCTGGTCGCGGCCCTGCATCACCCGACCGGCGCGGAGTCGGTGTCGCTGCTTGCATCAGCCACCGACCGGGACGGCAACACCGTGCGGGAAACGGTCATCCGGGCCTACAAGCTCCGGAAGTGAGTGGCCCGCCGGCGATCGCCGTCACGCGG
>NZ_JBOHGB010000251.1:0-5504 GCF_050699935.1 Actinophytocola sp. | reverse complement strand
ACGACTCTACCGACCCGACCAATCCATCACCGCACTCCGCCGCCACATCGAACAGGCGGACCTCGTGCTCCAACCCACCACACCCCACCCCAACCATTGAACACCGACGTGACCGCCGACCTGACCGGCGAAGTGACGGCCGAAGTGGCGCACGGGTGGGCCGGTTCCGGGACCGGCCCGGTGACCGTGGTCCTGCACGGTGGCGGGCCGGGCTGCCACAGCACGGCCGACTTCGCCGCGGTGCTGGCGCTGTGCCCGCACCGCCGGTGGCTGTGGGTGGACCTGCCCGGCTACGGCGCGTCCGACGCACCCCCCACACCCGGCCCGCTGTTCTCCACGCACGCCCGCGCGCTCGCCGGCCTCCTCGACCGACTCGAACTGTCCACTGTGGACTTCGTGGCGCAGTCGCTCGGCGGGTCGGTCGCGCTGCGGTTCGCGGCCGGCGAGCCCGACCGGGTGCGGCGCATCGTGCTGATCGGCAGCCAGCCGGCCATGACGTTCGGATCCGGGCCCGGACCCCGCTCGGACCCGGACCTCGGCGCCCGCGTCCGCGTCCGCTACTACGGCGGCGACGGGCCGAGCGCGGAGAAGATGCACGCGCTGATCGCCGAGGTGGAGTGGCACGACGCGACGGCGGTCCCCGAGTCCACGGTGCTCGCCCGGTACCGCGCGAGCACCACCCCCACGGCGCTGCGCCTCGCGACCGACGCCACCGCGCGCGGCGCCCCGGAGGACCTCGGCGACCGGCTCGCCGAGGTCCGCGCGCCCACGCTGGTGGTGTGGGGCCGGCACGACCCGTTCGCCGGGCCGGACTACGCGGCCGCTCTCGCCGACGCGCTGCCCCGCGGCGACCTCGCGGTGCTCGGGCGCACCGCGCACCATCCGCAGGCCGAGCGACCGGACGCGGTCGCCGCGCTGGTCAGCGCTTTCCTGCCCAGCCTTCCTGCCCACCGCCCCGAGAGGAGCTGAACCGTGCGAACCGTCTTCGTCCTGATGCTGTGCCTCGTGGTCGCCGCGCTGGTGGCCTGGTTCCGTGCCGCCAGCGCGACCCGGGTCCTGACCGTACGGCCGGCGACCCGGCCATGACGACCGTCGAGACGGGACTGAGCGCCCGGCAACGCGCGTGGGTCGAGGCCGCGTGGGAACGGATCGACCGCGACCGGCTGGCCGACCTCGTCGTGGGCATGGTCGACATCCCCAGCCCGACCGGCGAGGAGGCCCCGCTCGCCCGCTGGCTCACCGAGCAGCTGGCCCAGGGCGGCCTGGAGGCCACCTACCAGGAGATCGACGACCGGCAGGCCAACGCCGTCGGCCGGCTGCGCGGTGACGGCAGCGGCGAGGACCTGCTGCTCTACGCCCCCGTCGACACACTCACCGTGGGCGACGCGGCCGAGGACGTGCCGTGGATCGGGCCCGAGCTGCGCACGGACATGCGACCCGAGGCCGTGCTCGACGGCGACCACGTGCTCGGGCTCGGCGCCAGCAACCCGAAGGGCCACGGCGCCTCGGTGATCGCCGCCGCCGAGGCCATCGCGGCGGCCGGCATTCCGTTGTGCGGCAACCTGATCGTCGGCCTCGGCGCCGGCGGGATGCCCACCAACGGGCGTACCACGCGCGGCCTCACGCGGCGCAACGCGGGCCAGGGCGTGGGGTGCTCGTTCATGCTGGAGCAGGGGGTGTGGGCCGACCACGCGGTGATCGCCAAGCCGGGCTGGGCGGTCGCGTGGGAGGAGGTCGGCCTCTGCTGGTTCGAGGTGCGGGTGCGCGGGCTGTTCAACTACGTCGGCAGCCGGCACCGGATGACCTACCGCAACCCGATCCTGCACGCCGCGACGGTCGTCCAGGGTCTGGAACGGTGGTTCCCCGAGTACGCGGCCCGGCACACCGACGGCCTGGTGGCGCCGCAGGGCATCGTCGCCTCGATCGAGGCCGGGTGGCCGCGGATGGCGTCGGTCACCCCGGCGATGTGCCGGTTCACCGTCGACCTGCGCACCAGCCCGCGGACCACGCCCGCCGACGTCCGCCGCGAGTTCGGCGCGGCCGTGGACCGGATCGTCGCCGAGCACCCGGAGCTGGAGGTGGACTGGGACCTGGTGCTCGCCATCCCCGGCACGCACACCCCCGAGGACGCCCCGGTCGTCGCCGCGGCCAAGGCGGCGTGGGAGGAGCTCACCGGTGACCCGCACGAGCCGATCGTGGCCAACAGCGGCGCCACCGACGCGAACATCCTGCGCGCCCGCGGGCTGCCCACCGCCCGGATCGGGATGGACCGCATCGGCCCGGACGCCCCGCTCCCGCTCGACTTCCCGGCCGGCATGAACGTCGTCGACCTCCGGGAGGCCGTCCGGCTCACCCGGCACCTGGTGCACACGGCGGTGTCGTTGTGCACCCGAGAGAAGGGCCAGTCGTGAGACACCTTCTGTCAACCTCGGCAACCGTCACCTCAGGGGAACGTGACGCAAGCCGGCCACAAGCACGTGACCGGGCCGAACGCTCACTGCCCAACGCGACCAACACATCGAATTGCGGGGAGGCGGACCAGTGAGTGAGATCGTGCTCGGCGTCGGGGCGTCGCACAGCACCCTGATGAACACCCACTGGTCCGAAGTGGACCATCTGCCGGAGGCGCACCGGTTCCGGGACGGCCTGGCCACGGCGCGGGACGCGCTCGCCGAGGCGAGGCCGGACGCGCTGGTGGTCATCGGCTCCAACCACTTCCGCGGCATGTTCCTCGACCTGATGCCGAGCTTCACCGTCGGCGTCGGGGAGGTGCTCGGCGCGGGCGAGGCCGGCACGCCCGGTGGCCCGCTCCCGGTGGACACCGCGCTCGCCCGCACGATCGTCGACCACGTGGTGTCAAGCGGGCTGGACCCGGCGTTCTCGCTGCGGCTCACCGTCGACCACGGCATCACGCACTCGCTGCAGCACCTGGTACCCGACCTCGACGTGCCGATCGTGCCGGTGGTGGTGAACACGTTCGCCCCACCGCTGCCGCCGCTGCGCCGCTGCCACACGCTCGGCGCCGAGATCGGTGCGGCGATCCGCGCCGACGGCACGGACAAGCGGGTGGCGGTGATCGCCTCCGGCGGGCTGTCCCACCGGTTGCCGTGGCCCAAGTGGTTCGCGGCCTCCTCCGACGACGACCGGTTCCTCGTGCGGGCCTGGCTGGAGGGCCGCACCAGCTGGGGCGAGTACGAGGTGCGGCGCCGCGAGATCGTGCGCGCCGCCGCGCCGGAGATCAACCCGGCCTTCGACGAGTGGTTCCTGGGGCTGCTGGAGGCCGGCGACGTGGAGCCGGTGCTCGACCACAGCGACGAGCGGATCGAGGCGGAGGCCGGCAACGGCGCGCACGAGATCCGCGCGTGGGTCGCCATGGCCGCCGCGGTCGGTCCGGGCACGGGCGCCACCGCCGCCTATGCGGAGATTCCCCAATGGCTGACCGGCATGGGCGTCAGCATCCTGACGCCCGCCGACGTGCTCACCACCGGAGGTGTGCGATGACGCTGTGGACGGATCTCGCCGGCACGGCCTACGAGATCTCCTACGACCCGGTCGGTGGCGTGCGTACCCGCGTGCTGCGGGCGGGGAGCGGCGAGCACGTCGTGCTGCTGCACGGCACCAGCGGGCACCTGGAGGCGTTCGTGCGCAACGTGCCCGCGCTGGCGGAGAAGTTCACCGTGCACGCGCTGGACATGCTCGGCCACGGCTACACCGACAGCCCCGGCGGGGACCTGCGCATCCCGCGGTACGTGCGGCACGTGCTGGACTACCTCGACGCGCGGGGCATCGAGCGCGCGCACCTGATCGGCGAGTCGCTCGGCGGGTGGGTGTCCGGCCGGCTCGCGGCGGACCACCCGGACCGGGTCGGGCGGCTGATCCTGGTCGCCGCGGGCGGCACGGTGGCCAACCCGGAGGTCATGGACCGCATCCGCACCAGCACGCGGGCCGCGGTGACGAGCGACGACCGGGGGCTGACCCGCGACCGGCTCGAACTTCTCATGTACGACAAGGAAAACGTGTCCGACGAGCTGGTCGACGTCCGGCACGCCATCTACCACCGGCCGGAGTTCGTGGCGAACATCGACAAGCTGCTGTGCCTGCAGGAGCTGGACAAGCGCACCGAGGACCTGCTGAGCGCCGAGCAGCTGGCGCGGATCCACGCGCCGACGCTGATCGTGTGGGGCGCGCAGAACCCGTTCGGCAACGTGCCGGAGGCGCAACGGATGCACGAGTCCATCGCCGGGTCGTCGCTGGAGATCTTCGGTGAGTGCGGGCACTGGCCCCAGCACGAGCACGCCGACCAGTTCAACGACCTCGCCCGGGCGTTCCTGTCATGAGGGTCGGGGTGCGGATCCCACCGTGCGCGCCGGTCACCGAGGTGGTGGCGGCCGCGGCGGAAGCGGAACGGCTGGGCTTCGACGAGGTCTGGTTCCCCGACTCGCAGCTGCTGTGGCGCGACGTGTTCACGGTCGCGGCCACGGCGGCGGCCGCGACGTCGCGGGTGACCCTGGGCATCGCCGTGAGCACCGTCGCGACCCGGCACCCGTCGGTGGTCGCGTCGGCCGCGCGCACGGTCGGCGAGGTGGCCCGCGACCGGTTCGTGCTCGGGCTCGGCGTGGGCAACAGCTCGGTGTGGCCGGTGGGCCTGCCGGCCAGCACCGGCGCGGAGCTCCGGGCGGGGCTCGGCACCGTCCGCGCCCTGCTGGCCGGGGAGGAGGTGGACTTCGGCGGCGTCCGCTCCCGCCTGCGTGACCCGGTTCCGGTACCGCTGCACATCGCGGCGAGCGGACCGCGAAACCTCAGGCTCGCCGGGGAGATCGCGGACGGCGTGATCCTGCTGTCCGGCATCTCCCCCGGCACGCTGGGCTCCGCGACCGCAAGGGTGCGCGAGGGCGCGGACGCCGCCGGGCGCCGGGACGAGCCGGTGACGACCGTGTCGGCGTACTGCCGGGTGACCGACGACGTGGCACGCGACGCGCGCGAGCTGAAGCCGGTCTGCGCGGCCATCGCGCAGCACGGCGGCGTGCCGTTCCTCGCGCTCGCGGGCGTGCACGTGGAGGTGCCGCCGATGTCGCTGCCCGGCGTCTACCCGGACGTCCTGCACGCCGAGGACTGGGATGCCGCGGTGCGCGCGTGCGACCCGTACATCAGCGACGCGGCCGCGGTCGCGTTCGCCCACGAGTTCTGCCTGTTCGGGTCGGGCGAGGAGATCACCCGCCGGCTGGAGACGGTGCGGGAGGCCGGGGCCGACGCGGTGTTCCTCCAGCACGTCGGCTCCTACGACCTGCCGTTCCCGCTGCTGGAGAACGTGGCCGGGAAGGTGCTACCGCTGCTGTGACACCGCTGCTGACCGAGCTGGCCGGCCGGGGGCGCGAGGCCGCCGCGCGGGCTGACGCGGGCACGTTCGCCGCGGCCGGGCGCCAGGTGCTGGACACCGTGTCGTGCGCGGTGTCCGGTGCCGGGCACCCGCTCGCCGGGCGCTGGCTGCCGACGCTGCCTCGCCG
>NZ_JBOHGB010000250.1:0-5552 GCF_050699935.1 Actinophytocola sp. | reverse complement strand
GGGCTGCTCGACCGGCGCGCCGAGCTGCGGGGGCGGCTGGAGGCGTACCGGGTGAAGGCCGCGCGGCTCGGCTACGCCGAGGACCTCGCGCTCGAGAGGCTGCACCAGCGGACGCAGGAGCTGCTGTTCACCGCGCCGTGCGACCTGCCCGCCGCGACCCGCGCGCTCAACCGCTACCAGCAGGCTCTGCAGCACCGGGAGCGTCCGCACCCGGCGTCCGAGGAGGGAACCGAATGACGCTCCCGCGCCTGCGAGAGCCGCGCGTCTCCCAACCGCACCCAAGGGGACCGGGACGCAACCCAGCCACAAGTACGTGCTCAACCGGAAGACACCAACCCAAGGCGACCACAAGGGTTAATTCCGGAGAGGCGGAACAGTCATGACACCCCTTGTGTCAACCCCAAGATCGAATCAGGCCGAGGGCTTCGCAACCGCACCTCAGGGGAACGTGACGCAAGCCAGCCACAAGTACGTGACCAGGCAGAACTTTCCGTCCTTCAACGGGACCAACACATCGAATTCCGGAGAGGCGGAACGGGAGGCGGAACTGTCATGACTGCGTGTCCCCGGCCCGGCTGCGCCGGCACCATCGACGAGGACGGCTTCTGCGACGCCTGCGGACTCGAGGCGCCGGCCGGCACCACGCCGACCGACATCGCCGCACCCGAGGTGCCGGGGCCGACCGCCGACGTGGCCACACCCAGCACCCGGACCGGCAGCTCGCGCACCGGCAGCATCTCGTGGACGACCTCCTCCGGCTCGGTGACCTCCAGCTCGCGCCGCGGCTCGACTCGCTCGTCGGCGCGCGGCCTGCTCGGCGCTGGCCTGGTCGAGATCCCGCGGGTGCCCTATCGCGACCCGAAGACCGCGGTGCTCACCGACCCGAAGGTGCCCGAGGAGAAGCGGTTCTGCAGCAACTGCGGCACCAAGGTCGGCCGCGGCCGAGACGGCAAGCCGGGCCGCGCGGAGGGCTTCTGCACGAAGTGCGGGCACGGCTACTCGTTCACGCCGAAGCTCATTCCCGGTGAGGTGCTGCACGACCAGTACGAGGTGCTCGGCTGCCTCGCGCACGGCGGGCTCGGCTGGATCTACCTGGCGCTCGACCGCGCGGTGGCCGATCGCTGGGTGGTGCTCAAGGGTCTGCTGGACACCGGCGACGCGGACGCGATGGCCGCCGCCGTGGCCGAGCGGCGGTTCCTCGCCGAGGTCGAGCACCCGAACATCGTGAAGATCCACAACTTCGTGCAGCACAGCGACGCCGGGACGAACACGACCGTCGGCTACATCGTGATGGAGTACGTCGGCGGCCGGTCTGTCAAGGACATGATCAAGCAGATCCGGCAGACCGAGGGCCTGGCCGCGTGCCTGCCGCTGTCCCGCGCGATCGCCTACGCGCTGGAGATGCTGCCCGCGATCGGCTACCTGCACACGCTCGGGCTGCTGTTCTGCGACTTCAAGCCGGACAACGTGATCCAGACCGAGGAGCAGCTCAAGCTGATCGACCTGGGCGCGGTGCGCCACCTCGACGACGAGGACAGCGCGGTCTACGGCACGATCGGCTACCAGGCGCCGGAGATCGCCACAGCCGGCCCGTCGACCTCCTCGGACATCTACACGGTCGGCCGCACGCTCGCGGTGATGACGTTCCCGTTCGACTTCCAGCGCGAGCACCAGGCCTCGCTGCCGTCGGCCGCGGAGGAGCCGCTGCTCGCCGAGTTCGAGTCCTACGACCGGCTGCTGCGCCGGGCCACCGCCCACGACCCGCACGCCCGGTTCACCTCCGCCGAGGAGATGCGCGACCAGCTCACCGGCGTGCTGCGGGAGGTGCTGGCCGCCGAGGACGGCGTGCCGCGACCGGGCGCCTCGACGGAGTTCACCCAGGAGCGGCGCTCGTTCGGCGTGCGGACCGAGCCCGGCACGCCGCTGGACACCGGTGAGCTGGCCGCGATCGTCGAGATGCTGCCGGTGCCCCGGGTGGACGGCGCCGACCCGGCCGCCGCGTTCCTCGCCACGGTCAGCGCGACCGAGCCGGCCGCGCTGATCGAGGAGCTGCGCACCGCCCCACAGTCCACTGTGGAGGTTCGGTTGCGGATCGCGCGTGCCCACATCGAGCTGGGCGACGTGGCCACCGCGCGGCGCCTGCTCGACGAGCTGGCCCGGGACGTCACCGACCTGGAGCGAGCCTGGCTGATCGACTGGCACCGCGGGCTGGCCGCGCTGTCGGAGGGCGACACGACCGTCGCGCGGCAGCGGTTCGACCGCGTCTACGCGGCCGTGCCGGGCGAGGCCGCGCCCAAGCTCGCGATCGCGCTGTGCGCCGAGGCCGCCGGCGACCACCGCGCGGCCGACCGGTACTACCGGACCGTGTGGCGCACCGACCGTGCCTACGTCAGCGCGGCCTTCGGGCTGGCGAGGGCGCTGCTCGCGCTCGGCGAGCGGCTGGAGGCGGTGGACGTGCTGAGCTCGGTGCCGGAGACGTCGAGCCACTACGTCGTCGCGCAGCTGGCCGCGGTCCGCGCCCGTCTCCGGGTACCGGCGGGCGGCTCCGTCGGCGACCTGACCGAGGAGGACCTGGTCGCCGCCGGCAAGCAGCTGGCCGACCTGGACGTCGACGCCGAGCGTCGCGCGCACGCGTCCGCGGAGGTGCTGGGCACGGCGCTGCGGTGGGTGCTCGCCGGGCACAGCGGGTCCGGCACGGTGCTCGGCGGCGCGCTGACCGAGGACGGCCTGCGCGCGGGTCTGGAACGCTGTTACCGGACGCTGGCCAGACACGCCGACAACACGAGGGAGCGCATCGACTTGGTGGACACGGCCAACCGGATCCGGCCCAGGACGTGGGTGTGATGACCTGTCCCAGCTGCGGTGAGCCCGTCGGGGCGAAGGACCGGTTCTGCGAGGGTTGCGGCGCGAGCCTGCTCGTCACGCGCACGCCGAAGGACGGGCCGGTCGCCGCGCCCGGCGGCGGCCCGTGCGTGGGCTGCGGTGGCGGCAACCTCGGCGCCGACGGGTTCTGCGAGGACTGCGGGCGCGCGCAGCCGGGCGGCCGCGACCGGATGGAGAGCGACCTGAAGCTCGTCGCCGGCATCAGCGACAAGGGCCGGCGGCGTGCCCGCAACGAGGACTCGATGGCGTTCGGCGTGGTCTCTGGCGAGACCCCGGCGGTCGTCGCCGTGGTGTGCGACGGCGTGGCGACCTCCGACCGTGCGGACAACGCCTCGCAGCTCGCCGTGGACGAGGCGGCCGACGTGCTGCTCGACGCGGCGGTCGAGGGCAAGGACGCCGAGGGGGCGACTCGGGCGGCGGTCGCGCGGGCGGTCGAGGTGGTCGCCGGGCTCGCCGACCCGTCGGTGCCGGGCACCGCGCCGTCGTGCACGTTCGTGTCGGCCGTCGTCACGCCCACCGAGGTGACGGTCGGCTGGGTCGGGGACAGCCGGGTCTACTGGCTCGCCGCCGCGGACGCCCCGACGCCACCGCGCCGGCTGACCGTCGACGACACGGTCGCCGCCGAGCTCGTCGCCGAGGGCATGAGCGAGGAGGACGCGATGGCCATGCACCAGGCGCACGCGCTGTCGAAGTGGATCGGCGCGGACGCCGGTGACATCGAGCCGCGGACGCTGACGATCACGCCCGAGGGCCCCGGACTGGTGCTGCTGTGCAGCGACGGGCTGTGGAACTACCTGCCGGACCCGCAGGTCCTGGTCGACGCCCTGCCCGGCGACGACCCACCCGCCGAGGTCGACCTGCTGCCCGCCGCGAGCGAGCTGACCCGGATCGCGCTCGACTTCGGCGGCCACGACAACATCACCACCGTGCTCGTGCCGTTCCCACCGAATCCGTCAGAACCGCCGGAACCGTCAGGGGGCCAGCCATGACCTCCCTTGTGTCAACCCCAAGATCGAATCAGGCCGAGGGCTTCGCAACCGCACCCCAGGGGACCGTGACGCAAACCAGCCACAAGTACGTGACCAGACAGAACCCTCCGTCCCCCAACGCAACCAATTCCGGGGAGGCGGAACAGGATTCCGGGGAGGCGGAACAAGCATGACCGGAGCGCCGGACTTCGCGGTCGAGATCTACCAGAACGAGTACCTGTCGGTCGGCGCCACCGAGGTGAACGCGATCATCACGGTGACCACGTCCGGCACCGGCCCGGCCACGGCGGCCACGCCACCCGGTTCGGCCGCCGAGGTGATCATCGTCGACACGTCCGGCTCGATGCACGTGCCGCGCACGAAGCTCTCGTCGGCCAAGCAGGCGACCGCGGCGGCGATCGACACGCTGCGCGACGGCGTGGCGTTCGCCGTGATCGCCGGGACCGACGACGCGCGCCTGGTCTACCCGTACCGGCACGGCCTGGAGGTGGCGAGCGCGCAGACCCGGGCGGAGGCCAAGCAGGCGGTGGCGAAGCTGTCGGCCAACGGCGGCACCGCGATCGGCAAGTGGCTGCGGCTGGCCGACAGCCTGTTCGCCACACAGCAGAGCTCGATGCGGCATGCCATCCTGCTCACCGACGGGCAGAACATGCACGAGACGCCGCGCCAGCTCAACCGCACGATCGCGGAGGTGACCGGCCACTTCGTGTGCGACGCCCGCGGGGTCGGCACCGACTGGGAGGTCAAGGAGCTGCGCCAGATCGCCGACACGCTGCTCGGCACCGTCGACATCGTGGCCGAGCCGGAGGGGCTCGAGGCCGACTTCCGCGCGATGGCGGCGTCCGCGATGAACAAGGCGGTGGCCGACGTGTCGCTGCGGCTGTGGACACCGCAGGGCGCGACGGTCAAGTTCGTCAAGCAGGTCGAGCCGACGCTGTCGGACCTGACCGCGCGGCGCACGGAGGTGCCCCCGCGCAGCGGCGACTACCCGACCGGCTCGTGGGGTACGGAGACCCGGGACTACCACGTGTGCGTGCAGGTGCCGGCGGCCGCCACGGGCGAGAAGATGCTGGCCGGCCGGGTGAGCCTGGTCATGCCGGGGCCGTCCGGGGAGACCGTGGTGGGCAAGGGCAACATCCTGGCGGTGTGGACCGAGGACTCGGCGCTGTCGACGCGGATCAACCGGGAGGTGGCGCACTACACGGGGCAGGCGGAGCTCGCCGACGCGATCCAGGAGGGTCTGGAGGCGCGCAAGGCGGGCGATGTGGGGACCGCGACCGCGAAGCTGGGGCGTGCGGTGCAGCTCGCCACCGAGACCGGCCACTCGGACACCGCGAAGCTGCTCGCGAAGGTGGTCGACGTCGAGGACGCCAAGACCGGGACGGTGCGGCTCAAGCGCAAGGTCGCGGCCGTCGACGAGATGACCCTGGACACCCGGTCCAGCAAGACGATGCGGGTGCGCAGGAAGACGACCGAGGAAAGCTGAGGCGCTGCCCATGTCCGTGTGTCCGGCCGGCCACGACTCCGCCGACGACGAGTTCTGCGACGTCTGCGGCCGGGAGATCGGTGGCGCCGCACCGGCCGCGGCGCCATCGGACACCGGCGGGACGCCCGCACCGGCGGCCGCGGAGCCGGACCTGCCGCCGGAGGGCGCCACCTGCGTGGCGTGCGGTGCACCGC
>NZ_JBOHGB010000249.1:0-5753 GCF_050699935.1 Actinophytocola sp. | reverse complement strand
GCACCGGCCACGGCGGACGACGAGGAGGCGGGCCGGCACACCGACCTGCTCGCCCCCGACCTCGCCGGCGGCGTCCGCGCGCTCGCCAGCCGTGCGGGCGTCACCCCGTACCTGGTGTTCGCGACAGCGCTGGCCGCGCTCACCCACCCCGGAGACGACGAGCGGCGGCTGGTGCTGCTCGGCACCCTCATCGCCCAGCGCGACCGGCCCGAGTGGCAGCGGATCGTCGGGCCCCTGCTCAACGTCTCGGTCCTCGCCATCGACCTCGACCTCGCGAGCCCGGTCCCCGACGCGCTCGCCGCCACCCGCGACGCCGCGCTGCGCGCCTACCGCTGCGCCAACCTCCCGTTCCAGGAGCTGGTGCCACACCTGACGCCCGCGCCCGGCGGGGACGGGTCGCCGTTCGACGTGATGCTCGTGATGCAGCCGCCGGGCGGCCCGGTCGCGTTCACCGGCCTCGACGCCTCTGTTACCGACGTCGACACCGGTGCCGCGCCCTACCCGCTGCTCGTCGACATCGAGGAGCGCGACGGCGGCTACCAGGTGTCCTACCGCTACCAGGCGAGCAGGTTCGACCCGGTGGGTGTCGCCGAGCTCGCCGGCCGGATGCGCGCGCTGGTCCGCGCGCTCGGCGCGGCGGGCGACCGGTCCCTCGCCGAGCTGGTGCCTGCGGGCTGGGCGCTGCCCGCGGAGAGGAGCTGACATGCCGGATCCGGTGGTGGGCGACGTGCTCACGGAGTTCGCCACGCACCGCGCCGCGAACCCGGACGCCCCGGCCGTGGTCGCCGACGACGGGGGCAGCACCTACGCGGAGCTGGACGCCGTCGCCCGCGAGCACGCCGCCGCGCTACGCGCCGCGGGCGCCGGCCCGGAGACCGTCGTCGCCCTGGTCACCGACCGTGGCCCCGGCTACGTCGCCATGGTGCTCGGCGCCCTGCTCGCCGGCGCCGCGTTCGTGCCCGTCGAGCCGACCGTTCCGGTCCGCCGCGCACGCCAGATGTGCGGCTCGGCCGGCGTGCGGGTCGTCCTGGCCGCCCCCGGTCACGAGCGGTACGCCGACAAGCTCGCCGCCGAACTCGCCCCGGCGCCACCGGTGCTCGTCGCGGGTGCGGCCGCCTCCGGCGCCGACGTGCCCGTGATCCGGCGGCGCCGCGACGGCCTCGCGTACGTGATCTTCACCTCCGGCTCCACCGGCACTCCCAAGGGCGCCATGGTCGCCGACGGCGGGATGGACAACCACATCGCCGCCAAGGTCGCCGACCTCGGCCTCACCGCCACCGACGCGATCGGCCTCACCGCCCCGCTGTCGTTCGACATCTCGGTGTGGCAGACGCTCACCGCGCTGACCACCGGCGGCCGCGTCGCCGTCGCGTCCCCGCTCAACATCTCCGAACCGGTCGAGCTGGTCGCGTGGGTGCGCAGGCACGGCGTGACGGTCCTGGAGATCGTGCCCTCGTTCCTGGCCGTGCTCATCGAGGAGCTCGCCATCGATCCGGGCCTGCGCGCCGGGCTGTCCTCGCTGCGGTACCTCGTCGCCACCGGCGAGGCGCTCCCCGGGCGGGTCGCGCAGCGCTGGTACGAGCACTGCCCGGACATTCCGATCGTCAACGCCTACGGCCCGACCGAGTGCTCCGACGACGTCACCCACCACGTCGTCACCGCGGCGGAGAGCGCCGCCCGGCCCTGGCCGTCCATCGGCACCGAGGTGCTCAACACCCGCATCTGGATCCTCGGCGAGGACGGCGCCGAGGTACCGGCCGGCGTCGAGGGCGAGCTGTTCGTCGGCGGGCACGGCGTCGGCCGCGGCTACATCGGTGATCCCGTCCGAACCGCGCTCGCGTTCGTCCCCAACGGGCTCTCCGGCATCCCCGGCGCCCGCCTCTACCGTTCGGGAGACCGCGCGAGCCGCGCCGCCGACGGCACCATCGACTTCCACGGCAGGCGCGACCGGCAGGTCAAGATCCGCGGCCACCGCGTCGAACTGGGCGACGTCGAGGCCGAGGTGCTGCGCGTTCCCGGCGTCGCGTCGGCCGCCTGCGTCTACGCGGCCGGCCGGCTCCAGGCGTTCGTCACCCTGCGCGCCGGCGCCGGCGCCGCCACCGGTCCCGAGGTGCTCGCCGCGATCCGCGTCTCCGCGCCGAAGTACCTGGTGCCGCACGAGGTGACGGTGCTCGACCGGATGCCGGCCAACAGCTCCGGCAAGATCGACTACCGTGCGCTCGACAGCCGCGGCGGCGACACCCCGGCGCCCACCACTCCGGAACCCACTCCGGAACCCACTGTCCGGGCGGCCACTCTGGACAGTGTCCGGGTGGTGGTCGCGGAGGCGCTGCGCCTCGCGTCCGTCGGCCCGGACGACGACTTCTTCACCTCCGGCGGCGACTCACTCCTCGCCATGACCGTCGTGTCCACCGCGCGCGACCAGTTCGGCGCCGACGGCGCGTCCCTGCGTGCCTTCCTCGCCCGGCCCACTCCGCGCGGCCTGCTCGCCGCCGTCGAGGCCGCCGCGTCCTCGGGCACCGCGGAGCCGGCGCCCGAGCCCGGCGCGCTGTCCTCCGGGCAGGAGCGGCTGTGGTTCTTCGAGCAGCTGCACCGCACCAAGGCGCCGAACCTCCTCATCCTGTCGCTCGACCTGCACGGCACCCTCGACCTCGACGCCCTGCGGCACGCGCTCGCCGCGGTCGTCGCCAGGCACGAGCCCCTCCGCACCGTCTTCACCCAGGAACGCGGCGTGCCCAGGGCTGTCGTGGGGCCCAAGGCCGACGTGACGCTGGAGATCGTCGACGGCGACCAGGCCGGGTTCGCCATCTCCGCCCGTACGCCGGAACCGCCGCTGATGACCGTGCGGCTCGCCGCCGTCGCGCCCGGCCACCACGTGCTGACCTTCGCCATGCACCACCTCGTGGCCGACGGTTGGTCGCTGGAGGTGCTCAAGCGGGACATCGCCGACCACTACGAGCGCTGGCTCGCCGGCACCTCCGACATCGTCGCGCCCCGCACCTCGTTCAGCCGCTACGTCGCGGCGGAACGGGAGTGGCTCGCGAGCGCCGACGCGCGGGACTGCACTCGCTACTGGACCGACCAGCTGGCCGGCGCGCCACCCACGATCGACCTGCCGCTGGACCGTCCCCGCCCGGCGAAGCCCGCGTTCGTCACCAACCACGTGGTCACCCACCTCACCGAGGCCGAGACCGCCGCGGTCGCCGCCGCGGCCCGCGCCCGGGGAGCGACCCCGTTCATGGCCGTGCTGGCCGCGTCTTACGTGGTGCTGCGGGACGCGACCGCCACCACCGACCTGGTCCTCGGCATCGACTCGGTCAACCGCTCGTGGCCCGGCAGCGAGGAGCTGATCGGCACGTTCGTCAACCAGCTGCCCGTCCGACTCACCCCCGGCGCCGCCCCGACCTTCGGCGAGCTGCTCGACCTGGCCCGGCGGCAGGTGCTCGGCGCGTACGAACACGACCGCCTGCCGTTCCACAAGCTCGTCGCCGCGGTGAATCCGGCGCGCAAGGCGGGCCGCTTCCCGCTGTTCCAGGTCAAGATCACCCACCAGGGCGCGTGGCGCGCCGGCGTGTCGCTGCCCGGACTCGAGGTCGTGCCGCGCGAGCTGGCCGACCCGGTGATGGACCTCGATCTCATGGTCGACGTGTCCGGCGAGATCGACCGGCTGCGCCTCGAGGTCCTGTTCTGGCCGGAGGTGCTCGACACCGCGACGGTCGAGCGGTGGTCCCGGGCACTGGCCGACGTGCTGCGCGCGGGCGCGGCGAACCCCGACGTTCCACTCCCCGCAGGCGAGAGGCGATGAGGATGGACATGGCTACGGACACCGCGGAGCAGTTCACCGGGCCCCGCACGCCGACGGAGGAGCTCGTCGCCGGTGTGTGGCGCGAGCTGCTCGAGCTCGACGCCGTGGACGTCGAGGAGGACTTCTTCGAGCTGGGCGGGCACTCGATGCTCGCGGTCCAGGTGCTGTTCCAGCTCACCGAGAAGACCGGTGTCGAACTGCAGCTCGAGGACTTCTTCGAGCTCGGCACCGTCGCCGACGTCGCCGCCGAGCTGGACCGGCTCCGCGCGGAAGGCGCGTCGAACGCCGGCGAACCCGTCTTCGAGGGGGAGCTGTGAGCGAGAGCGGAGCCGCGTCCGCCGTCTGGACTGACGAGCAGCGCAGCCGTGAGGAACGAACGGCGAGCAGCGCAGGAGGGAAGACGGCGGGTAGCGGCGGAGCGGAGCTAACCATGGGCACTGTGACCGCACAGGACCTTCTGCGGCGGCTGGACGACCTCGGCGTCGACCTCACCCTCGCCGACGACCGGATCCGCTACCGCGGTCGGGGCGAGGCCCTGCCCGCCGAGCTGCTCACGGAGATGAAGCGGCACCGCGACGAGCTCGTGGAGCTGCTGTCCCGGCGGGCGAGCCTCGCCTGGCCACCCGGCCGTGACGGCGGCTCCGCGGGTGGTTCCGACGGTGCTGTCCACACCGGACCGCTCACCGCCGCGCAGCGCTCGCTCTGGGCCACCACGTACTTCGCCGAGGACGGCACCTACAACCTGTGCGGCGCGCTGCGGCTGCGTGGCTCGCTCGACCACGACGCGTTCACCGCCGCGCTCCGCGACATCCACCGCCGCCACCCGTCCCTGCGCACGGTTTTACCGGTCGACCGAGGAGAGCCGCGCCAGCGGGTCCTGCCCGGCGTCGAGCCGCCGCTGACCGTCGTCGACGTCACGGCGGCCGCCGACCCGTACGCGGACTGCCTCGCGGAGTGTGCGCGCCTCGCCGACCGGCCCCTCGCGCTCGACACCGCGCCACCCGTCGCGATGCGCCTGTTCCGGCTGGCCGCCGACGACCACGTGTTCTTCTTCGTGCTGCACCACGTCATCGCCGACGGCCCGTCGTTCGGTCCGCTCCTCGACGACCTCGCGCACAGCTACGGCGCGTGCCGCACCGGCGAGGACGTCGCCCCGGCGGGCACGGCGCTCGACATGGTGGACTACGCCCGCTGGGAGGCCGACCGCCTCGCCTACGCCGACCTCGCCCCCGCCCGCAAGTACTGGCGCGACCGGCTCGACGACGCCGCGCTCGGCGCACTACCCCTGCCTCCGCCCCTCGACGGCGCCCAGGACGGCGGGCGTGCGGGCGCGCATCGCGTGACAGTCACGGCGGCGACCACGGCCGCCGTCCGCGAGCTCGCCGACGCCACCCGCTCCAGCGTCTTCACCGTGGTGTCCACCGCCGTCGCGGTCGCCCTGTCCCGCTACACCGGCCGCGACGACCTCGTCGTCGGCATGCCCGTCTCCCGCCGCGACCGTCCCGGACTGGAACGCATGGTCGGCTTGCTCCTCGACATGGCGCCCGTGCGGCTCGATGTCACCGCCACCACCCCGTTCGCCGAGCTGGTGAAGCGCACCAGGGCCGCGGTGCTCGGCGCCGTCCGCCACGCGCCCGTGCCCCGCGAGGTCGCCGGTGACCCGGCGTCCCGGGCGCTGTTCAACGTCATCCTCACCGACCTCGGCGCCGAGCTGCCCGCCCCCACCTTCGCCGGTCTGAGGACCGAACACGTCGAGGTGCCGCAGGTCGGCGCCAAGTACGACCTCAACTTCCTCGTCCGCGACGACGGTGACACCCTGACCATCGACGTCGAGGCCGACCGCCGCGCCGTCGCGGACGCCGACGTCGCCGCCATCGCCGCGACCGCCGTGGCGATCCTCGACGCCGCGGCCGACACCGCGGCCGCCGGTGTGGCGGCCGCCCTGGCC
>NZ_JBOHGB010000248.1:0-5842 GCF_050699935.1 Actinophytocola sp. | reverse complement strand
GCTCCGCCCGCCGGGCCTGCGATTCGGTGCTCGCGGGCACCCGGTCCATGTGATCGGTCTGCGCGTCGCGCGCGGCGGCTGGGCTGGCGTCGCTGTCCTTGCGCTGGGCGGGCGGCAGCTCCTTGGGCTCATAGGCATCCTGGTCGAGCGGGTGGCTTTCGGGCAGCGAGCGCATCCGCGTCGACTCGGCGCGCAGCGCGTACCGCTCGACGAGGAACTCGCCGCCCATCAGGGTCTGCAATGTCTGACGCAAGCCGTAGAGCTCGGAGCGCAGCGCGGCGATGTCCTCGTGGGACTCCGCCTCGACCCGGCGCCGCGCCTCGGCCTCGACCCGCAGCTCGTGCTCGCGTCGGGCGGCGACCTCGCGCTCCAGCTCGAGCTCGTACCGCTCCTGCCGTTCGGCGGCCTCCTCCTCGCGATCGGCGGCCTGCCGGCGATACCTGGCCGCGATGAACGCACCCGCGAGCGCGGCCCACAGACCCGCCACGATCCCCAGCCTCATGTACTTGAGGTCGTCGCTCAGCACGAGCACCGCGGTGGCCACGAGGGCGAGTGCAACGGCTGCAAGGAGTAACGACCGCCACCCGAACGAACCGTGCTCAGGCTCGTCAAATGAGTCGCGGCGGGCGTTCATGGCACACACCGTACCGGTCTGTTACCAGTATGAGACCGAGCGAAAGTCGTTCAATTTCTCAGCTCGTGGCGTCGGACCGATACTCCGGTGGTTGATTGTCCTGGTCACGTGGCGTCCGGCAACACCATTCGAGGAACAGCGCGGCCGCGATCAGGACGGCCGCAGAGGCGATCCCGACCACCGCACTGGGGAAGTCCTCGGCCGCCGCGGCCACCTCGGCGCGCCTCGGGAGGAGGTAGCCGAGCATGCCGAGCCAGGCGCCGAGCATGATCGCACCGAGTAACGACGACGCCTTCGCGAGTGCCACCGCGCGGGCGGCCGTGAGTGCCTGAACCGGCCGGTCAGCTTCGGGTTTGCTGATCCGCGCGCGGAGCGAGGCGCCGAGCGCGGCCTCGATGACGGCCAGCACGAGCAGCGTGACGCCGGCGAGCGTGGGTAGTGGCGGCAGGTCGCCATAGGCCACCCGCACGATCAGGTAGACGATCCCGGCGCCCAGTAGGCCGGCCACGACGAGGTCGCGGGCCCGGGTGAAGTGCATACGCCCACGGTACCGGCGACACTGGACTCTCCAGCGACTGGAAGGTTGAGCATGGCCAGAATGGGCGACAGCGGGGTGTTCACGATCGGCGAGCTTGCCCGCCGAACGGGTCTGACCACCCGGACGATCCGCTTCTACTCCGATGAGGGGCTGCTGCCGCCTGCCGATCGCACGTACGCCGGTTACCGGCTCTACGACTCGGCTTCGCTGGCGCGACTCGAGCTCCTGCGGACGTTGCGCGAGCTCGGGCTCGGGCTGACCGACGCGGGTGAGGCGCTGGCCGGCCGGTCGAGTGTCGCGGACATCGCGCGGCGCCACGTGGAGTTGCTCGACGAGCAGATCCGGGTGCTGCGGCTGCGACGGGCGGTGCTGCGTGCGGTAGCCAGGAACGACTCCGAGCTGGACGAGGTGCGGCTGATGAAGGACTTGACGGCGATGTCCGATGAGGACCGCCGGCGGCTGATCGACGAGTTCTGGGACGAGGTGACGGCGGGGCTGAACATCAACCCGGATTTCGACGCGGGCATGCGCTCGGCCAAGCCGGAGCTGCCCGACGACCCGTCGCCGGAGCAGTTGCGGGCGTGGATCGAGCTGGCGGAACTGGTGCGGGACAAGGACTTCCGCGCGCGGATAAGGCAGATGAGCGAGTCGCAGTCGGCGGCGCGGGACGCGGGCGAGCCGATGGGGCAACCGTCGGACGAGCAGCGGCAGCTGTGGTCCGAGTGGTCGACGGCGGCGGCCGAGGCGATGGAGGCGGGGCACGCACCGTCGTCGGCGGCCGGCCGGGAGCTGGCCACGTCGATCGCGGACGCGATGGGCAAGTCACCGGCGGAGGCGGCGGAGCTGATCGAGACCGGAACCGACACCCGAGCCGAGCGCTACTGGCAACTGATGGCGACGATCAACGGCTGGCCGCAGATGCCGGCCCAGGTGCCCCGAGCCGAGTGGATCATCGCCGCCCTGCAAGCCGCCGGCTGACCCGGACGGGCCGAGCTGCTCGTTCCCTTCGTGCCGCCCACTTGCGAGCCGCCTGCCGACGGGCCGAGCGGCTCATTTCTCGGTGCCGCCCTCGTGCGAGCCACCCGCCGAGTCGGGCCGACCAACTCGCTCCCCTACGCCGCCCACTCACGAACCACCCGCCAACGCAGGCCGAGCAACCCACTCCCCCGCGCCACCCACTTGCGGACGGGCCGAGCGGCTCGCTTCTCCGCAGGCCCCGGGGCAGGGGCCCGCCCACCCGGGGGTCGGTCCCCCGGTTCGAATCTATCGGGTTGGGGTGACGTCTGGCGGGATGTGGATCTTGGTTGTGGACAGGTTCGGGCGTTGTGGACAACTGAGCATTGCGGTGGGCGACGGGCCTCAGGCAGCCGGGTGGGCGACGACCTCTGCGACCGTGACCCGTTCCGGCACAAGGCATGCGGGTCAGGGAGTCAAGGGGAGGTCCTCGCGGAGGCGTACGTCCTTTTTGGACTCTTCGGGCAGGGCGGCCAGCAGGTCGACGACCGGGCCATGGTCCGGGAGTACCGCGTCGGGGTCCACGGCCAGCCAGGGGATCAGGACCGTCGCGCGCTGTGGGGTTCCGGGGTGCGGGAGCAGGAGGTCCGGGTGGTCGCTGGTCACACCCTCGACCGTCACCACGTCCACGTCCAGGGTGCGCGGGCCCCAGCGCCGGTCGCGGACCCGGCCCGCTCGCCGCTCCAGGGCCTGCCCCCGCCGCAGCCACGACCAGGCGTCGGCGCCCGGGTCGTCCACGATGAGAACCGCGTTCAGGAAGTCCGGCTGGTCCTCGACCCCCCACGCCTTCGTCTCGTAGACCGGCGACGCGGCCACCAGCACGTCGGCGAAGCCGGCTACCGCCAGACGCAGGTGGGAAAGGCGATCACCCAGGTTGGAACCGACCGACAGGACCGCGCGGGTCATCCGCAGGCCCGGCGCGAGCGGCGGATGGTCACCGCCACGTCAACGAACTCGAGCGGGATCGGGGCGTCCGGCTTGTGGATCGTGACCTCGACGGCGTGCGCCCGGTCGTCCTTCATCACGTCCTCGGCGATCTCGGCGCCCACTGTCTCGATCAGGTCACGGGGCTCGCCGCCGACGATCTCCGCCACCCGCGACGCCAGCTCGCCGTAGTGCAGCGTCTCCGCGAGGTCGTCCGACGCGCCGGCACGCGCCAGGTCCAGCCACACCGTCACGTCGACGACGAAGTCCTGACCGTCCCGCCTCTCGTGGTCGTACACGCCGTGGTGGCCGCGAACCCGCAGGCCCGTCAACGTGATCCGGTCAGCCATCGGCACAGTCCGCCGACATCGCGACCGCCACCGCCACCGCGTCCAGCGACCGCGTCACGTCGTGCACCCGCACGCCCCACGCGCCGGCCGCCGCCACCAGCGTCGTGATCGCCGCCGTCGCGTCCTCGCGACCGCCCGGCGGGCGCGGCGTACCATCCTTCGCCGCCAGCAGGGTGCCCAGGAACCGCTTGCGCGACGCACCCACCAGCACCGGAAACCCCATTTCCCGCAACACATCCAGCCGCCGCAGCAGCGCCCAGTTGTGCTCGCCCCGCTTCGCGAACCCCAGCCCCGGGTCCAGCACGAGCGCGGCCGGGTCGACCCCGGCGGCCACCGCGGCGTCGACCCGTGCGCTCAGCTCGTCGCGGACGTCGGTGACCACGTCGTCGTAGATGGCCAGCGAGTCCATGTCGCGGCTGTGCCCCCGCCAGTGCATGAGGATCCACGGGACGTCCGCGGACGCGATGAACCGCGCCATCGCGGGATCCCCCAGCCCCCCGGACACGTCGTTGACCACCCGCGCGCCCGCGTCCAGCGCCGCCTCGGCCACCTTCGCCCGCGTCGTGTCCACGCTCACCGCCACGCCCGACGACGCCAGCCCGGAGATCACCGGGAGCACGCGCGCGATCTCGGTGTCCGCGTCGATCCGCGCCGCCCCCGGGCGGGTCGACTCGCCGCCGACGTCCACCAGGTCCGCGCCCGCGTTCCACATCGCGGTCCCGTGCGCGAGCGCGTCGTCCAGCGACACGTACCGGCCACCGTCGGAGAACGAGTCCGGCGTGACGTTCAGCACGCCCATCACCGCGCACCGGCCGGGCTGCGGCAGCGCCGGATGCGGCGCCCTCACCCCGGCCTCACCGGCTCCGCCCGCGGATCAGCTCCAGCGCCTCGGCCCGGGAGGTCGCCGACGAGCGGAGCATCCCGCGCACCGCCGAGGTCGTGGTGCGCGCGCCCGGCTTGCGGATGCCGCGCATCGCCATGCACAGGTGCTCGGCCTCGATCACGACGATCACGCCGCGCGGTTCCAGCTTGCGCTCCAGCGCGTCCGCGATCTGCGTGGTCAGCCGCTCCTGCACCTGCGGGCGCTTCGCGTAGAGGTCGACGAGCCGGGCGAGCTTGGACAGGCCGGTGACCTTGCCGTGCACGGACGGGATGTAGCCGACATGCGTGACGCCGTGGAAAGGCACCAGGTGGTGCTCGCAGTTGTGCGTCAGGTGGCCCTCGATCAGGTAGGTCGGGTGCGGGTCGCACGTGAAGCTGTACACGGTGAACGGCGCGGCGGCCGACGCCTCGATCGGGCGCACCGTCCACACCGGCGTCCACCGCGACTCGATCAGCTCCGTGTGGTGCGACTCCTGCGCGAACCCGTGCCGGCGCCACCAGCCGGTGCCGTCCTCGCGGCTCTCCGGGCGCCGCCGCGGCGGAGTGGCGAACGTCAGCGGGCGGGACGCGAGCCGGCTCGGCTCCGTCCACTCGACCGAGGTGCCGGCCACGCCGCCCGCCTCCGCCCAGCCCTCGGGCGTCGCGAGTGGATGGTCCGGGGTGACCACGAAGCTGCCGGTCTCCGTGACGACCTCGACCAGCTGCCGGGCCGGGCGCGCCGTGACACGGGTGACCGTCGTCGGCTCGACGCGACCCTCGGCGAGGGTCCACAGCTGGTCGCCTGGCCGCACGTCCTCGGCGGCACGGCGGCCGCCGATCACGTTGACCGGCTGGAGCCCCGGTACGCACGTCGAGTACGTCGGGATGTCCGTGACCAGCACCAGCTCGTCGTGGCACTCGTCGAACGTCTTGTCCAGCACCGAGTCCGGGTCGGTGTAGAGCCCGCCGAACATCTCCAGGTATCCGCGCGCCACCCGGGCCGGCGTGTCCTGCAGCCCCTGACGGTCGGGGTCCTCGCCACACGCCAGCAGCAGTTCCCGGACCGCCTTCTCGGCGCGCGCCTGGTCGAACACGGGCGGCGGGCCGCCGCTGGTGTACAGCGGGCCTCGCCGGGACCCGTTGCCGGGGCTGTCAGCCGTCAAATGTGCCTCCGCGACTCAGCGTCAGCGGCCACTATCCCACTCGGAGCCGCGCCCGCGGTCCTCCGGGTCGGACGACTGTCCGCGCTGGTCGCGACCGCGCTCGTCGTGGCCCGGCTGCTGCTCCCAGGACGGCCGCCACTGGTTGTGCGGGTGGCCGGACGGGGTGGTGGCCGGTGTCCACCCGGGCGGCGCGCCGTAGTTCGGCGGGCCGTCGGTGCGGCCCTGTCGCTGCGGACCCGGATAGGGCTGGCCGTACGGACCCGGCTGGCCATACCCGGGACCGGGACCCGGACCGGGCACGCCGTTCGGTCCGGCGCCATTGCCGCCGCCGTTGCCTCCCGGCGGCTCCGGACTCGGC
>NZ_JBOHGB010000247.1:0-5871 GCF_050699935.1 Actinophytocola sp. | reverse complement strand
GGGTTGGTGCGCTCCGCGTTCGGCGGCGCCGGCCTACGGCTCCCGGCCGGTGCCGCGGAGGCGCTGGCGACCGGCGCGTCGGTCCCGGTCGGCGACGCGCAGCCTGGTGACCTGCTGTTCCTCGGCCCGAAGCAGCACGGCGTGCAGGGTGTGGGCATCGTGCTCGATGAGCGGACCATGCTCACGGCGGATGCCCGGCTGGCCGGTGTCGTGGTGACCGACCGGCCCACCGGCGACGCGGTCCTCGGCGTCACCCGGCCGTCGTTGCCGACCGGCCGAGCCCGCCCCGTGCCGCGCGCCGCGGCGGGTGCCGACGAGGGCCTGACCTGGCGCTGCGGCGGCGTGGAGCTGGCGCCGAGCCGGTCCGGGGAGGCGGCGGGCGCCTGGGGTGGCTACCCGAACGGCTTCATCCCGCGCGCGGTGCTCTGCCCGATCGGAGTCGGCGAGCACGCGCTGCGCTGCGACGCCGCCACCGCGTTCTCCGCGCTGAGCAGGGCTTACACGGCCAGGTTCGGGCGCCCGGTGTGCGTCACCGACTCCTATCGCACCTTCGCCGGGCAGGTCCGGCTCTACGGCGCGAAGCCGGCGCTCGCGGCGGTGCCCGGCACCAGCAACCACGGCTGGGCACTGGCGGTCGACCTGTGCGGCGGCATCCAGTCCTTCGCCACCGCGCAGTACGCGTGGATGAGCTCGAACGCGCCGGCTTTCGGCTGGTCGAACCCGCCGTGGGCGCGGCGCGGCCAGGGGCGTGAGGAGCCCTGGCACTGGGAGTTCACCGGCTGAGATCCGAAAATGTCAGACCCCTTTCCTAGCGTTCGGGTCATGAGGAACTCGAACCGCAAGGAGCAGGGCATGATCATCGATTGCGACAGCTGCGTGGTGCGCGGGCTCGCCTGTGGCGACTGCGTGGTCAGCGTGCTGCTGGGCGCGCCGCCGAACGTGGAGCTGGACGCGTCGGAGCAACGCGCCATCGACGCACTTGGGAGGGCGGGGATCGTACCCCGACTACGGCTCGAACACATCGACAAATCCGCGTGACCGGCTCAACACGCGCGGCGACCGATTCGGGTCGGTAAGCGGTCGTTTTCTGTCGCCGAACGGAACTGACGATCTCCCCGTACCGGGTGAGCTGGGTAGTTGTGGCCATCACAGTGTGGAGTTGGGACTGCTCCATTGGTGTCGGCGCGGATCTGAGCCACTTTTTTCGGGGCCACCGGTAGACGCACGGACACACTTTTCGTAACCTGTCCGAGATCTCACGGCCGACAGCGGCCCACCCCGGGGTTGCTACGTGAGGTCGCCGCCTAGTCAGCCTTTGTCGGGAAGGCTGAACCGGAATCCCCCACGGTGGGACGAGGGCACTGATCGCGCAGCCGCTGTTGCGGCCGAGTGCGGTCCGAACGCGTGCCCAGAGCCCCACGGCGGTTTCGATACCGAAGGAGACCCGCGCGAACGTGGCGTCGCATCGAATGAAGCGCGCATTTCGGGTAGCAGCCAGCGTCACCGCGGCGGTCGTCGTGGTGAGCGTCTCCCCCTCACCGGCACTCGCGCTTCCCCCCGCGCACCAACAGCCGCCGCCCGACACGGCGTCGGAAGCACTTGCCCAGTACAAGAAGCTGACGAAGCAGGCCGACCAGGTGAACGAGGATCTCCTCGAGGCCCGGACCGACCTGGACAAGAAGCGGGCCCAGCTGAACAAGGCGAACATCGACCTCAAGAACGCGAGGGCGGCGATGGCGCAGGCCGCCGCCGACGAGGAGGCGTTCCGCGGCAAGGTCGACGTGCTCACCAACGCGTCCTTCCAGGGCGCCCGGTTCAACAAGCTCTCGGCGCTGCTCACCGGGTCGTCGGCGGACGACTTCCTCGAGCGCGCCTCGGCCCTGGGCGTGCTGGCGTCGGACAACGAGGAGGCGCTGTCGAAGCTCACCGGCGCGGTCAACCTCGCTGCCGACGCACAGGCCAAGGCCACCGCCGCGCAGAAGAGCGCGAGGGACGCGAAGAACTCCGCCAAGCAGCTGCTGGGCAAGATCACCAAGACCAAGGACGCGCTCGAGACGAAGATCGACAAGGTCGAGGACGCGTACAACAGCCTGAGCGGCACGGACCGGGACGCGCTCGCCGGCCCCGAGGACAACAGCGTCTACCTCGGCCCGCCCGGCGCGGGTGGCACGGCCGCCGAGGTCGCGATGCAGCAGCGCGGCAAGCCGTACGTCTACGGTGCCGAAGGCCCGGACACGTACGACTGCTCGGGCCTGACGATGTACGCCTACGCGGCCGCCGGCATCAGCCTGCCGCACTCCAGCCGCGTGCAGTTCACGATGGGCAAGCCCGTGTCGGGCGACTTCCAGGTCGGTGACCTGCTGTTCTACGGCAACAGTGCGGACACGATCCACCACGTCGCGATGTACATCGGCGACGGCATGCTGGTGCACGCCTCCACCTCGGGTGTCCCGGTCAAGACCGACGAGGCCCCGTACGGTGCCGGCAGCGACTACCTCGGCGCCAAGCGCATCGCCGGCTGATGCCCGAGCACTATTCAAAACACTCCGGATCAGCAGCGCCCGGGCACCTGCGGGCCTGTTTTGAATAGTGCTCGCCGAATGATCGACCGTCTCGGGGCCGGTGCCGTGGCGCACCGGCCCCGATTGGCGTCTGCCCCTAGCATCTGTCTGTGATTCGAAGGGCGAGCCTGCGGGCATGGCTGGGCGCCACCGTCGCCGCGATGGCCCTCGGCGGCCTCGTGCTGGTGGCCGTGCCGGGCCAGGACGCGTTTCCGGCCACCCCCGGACCCGGCCAGCCGATGGGCGCGCCGGCGCCGGCCGATGAGGCCGACTCCCGCGCGGAGGCGGTCACCGACCTGCTGGACCGGCGCGCCAAGGCCGTCCGCGAGCGCGACGAGCAGGCGTTCCTCGCCACCGTGGACCCCGAGGCCGACCGGGTGTTCGTCCTCAACCAGCGGCGGCTGTTCCAGAACCTCGCGAAGGTCCCGCTGACGACCTGGTCCTACGAGCTGCACCCCAACGACGCGCTCGACGTCGACGACCTGCCCGCCGAGGTGACCGCCGGCGCCGACGAGCTGTGGGCCCCGGCCGTGGACCTGCGCTACGCCCTGCGCGGCGGGGACGTCACGCCGACCAGCCGCGCCATGGGCTACCTGTTCGCCCGCCACAGCGAGGCCGAGGGCGGCGGCTGGTACCTGCGCTCCGACAACGCGCTCGACCGGCTCGGCAGGCGGACCTGGCGCGGGCCGTGGGACTTCGCGCCGTGCCAGGTGACCACCACGCGGCACGGCATCGTGGTGAGCCACCCGGGCAACGACCAGATCGTCGAGCGACTGGCCAGCGAGCTGGACCCGGCGGTGCGCGCGGTCGGCGACATCTGGCCGACGTCGTGGTCGGAGCGGGTCGTGCTGATGCTGCCGGACTCGCCGGGCGAGATGAAGGCCATGGTCGGCCCGGACTTTCCCGTCGACTCCGTGGTCGCGGTCGCCGTCGCGGACCGGGTGGACCACGCCAGCCGCACGGCCACCGGCCAGCGGGTCGTGCTGAGCCCGAACGGCGTGCGCGCGCTGTCCCTCCCGTCCCTGCGGGTGGTGCTGCGGCACGAGATCACGCACCTGGCCGCCCGCACGGACACCGTCGACGGCTCCCCGACCTGGCTGCTGGAGGGCTTCGCGGACTACGTGGGCTACCGCGACAGCGACGTGACGCTGGCCGAGGGCGCCCCGGACCTGGCCCAGCGGGTCCGGTCGTCGGGTCCGCCGGGCGCGCTGCCGGAGGACCGGGCGTTCCGCGGCAGCGGCGCCGAGCTGGACCAGGCCTACCAGCAGAGCTGGTCGCTGGCCCGGTTCGTCGCGGACCGGTTCGGCGAGGACCGGCTGGTCAAGCTGTACCGCACGCTCGCCGCGGTGGGCCCGGCGTCCGCGCGCGAGACCGACGACATGCTGCGCGACGTGCTCGGGATGGACCGTGCGAAGCTCGTGGGTGACTGGCAGGACTACCTGCGTGATGCGCTCAAGTAGGGTTTGCCGGTGGCCCGGACCTTGGTGGTGACCAACGACTTCCCGCCCCGCCCCGGTGGGATCCAGTCGTACCTGCACGCGCTCGCGACCCGGCTGCCGGACCAGGATCTGGTCGTCTACGCGCCGTCGTGGGAGCACAGCTCCGGCTCGCACGCCGAGTTCGACGCCGAGCAGCCCTTTCCGGTGATCCGCCACGGGGGCGGGCTCATGCTGCCGACCCCGGCCGTGGCGCGGCGGGCCCGCGAGATCCTGCGCGCCGAGCAGTGCGACAGCGTGTGGTTCGGCGCCGCCGCCCCGCTGGCCCTGCTCGCGCCGCAGCTGCGGGCGGCGGGCGCGCGGCGGATCATTGCCAGCACGCACGGGCACGAGGTCGGCTGGTCGATGCTGCCGGTGACCCGACAGGCCCTGCGCCGCATCGGCTCGACGACCGACGTCGTGACGTTCGTGTCGAAGTACACCCGCTCGCGGTTCGCGTCCGCGTTCGGCCCGATGGCGGCGCTGGAGTACCTGCCGTCGGGAGTGGACACCCAGCGGTTCCAGCCGAACTTCGCCGCACGCAAGGAGATCCGCGCGCGCCACGGCCTCGGCGACCGGCCGACCGCGGTGTGCGTGTCGCGATTATGGCCACGCAAGGGCCAGGACATGTTGATCAAGGCGCTGCCCCAGATCCGCCGACGGGTCCCGGAGGCGGCGCTACTGCTCGTCGGCGGCGGCCCGTACGCCGACCGCCTGCGCGCGATGGCCGACCAGCTCGGCGTCGGCGAGCACGTGATCATGACCGGCCGGGTGCCGAGGGAGGAGCTCCCCGCCCACTTCGTGGCCGGCGACGTGTTCGCGATGCCGTGCCGTACGCACGGCCGCGGCCTGGACGTCGAGGGCCTGGGCATCGTCTACCTGGAGGCGTCCGCGTCCGGCCTGCCGGTGGTGGCCGGCCGGTCGGGTGGTGCCCCGGAGACCGTGTTGGACGGCGTGACCGGCAACGTCGTCGACGGCCGGGACGTCGCCGAGATCGCCGACAGGGTGGCCGGTCTGCTGGCCGACCCGACCCAGGCCGGCGAGATGGGGGAGGCGGGCCGGCGCTGGGTGTCCGGCCACTGGCGGTGGGAGGACATCGCCGCCCGCCTGGCCCGCCTGCTCGACGGCAGTGCGTTCTGACCGGGCGTGCTCACCGGCGCCGCTAGCGACCGCCCGCGGCACGCAGCTCGTCGGCGTCGAGGACCGGCTGGGTCTCGTCACTGCCGGCCTCCTGCACGGCGGCGACCCGGGCCCGCACGTCCGGGGGCAGGGCGACGTGCAGGACCTCCAAGCTGTGCGGGATCTTGCCCGCCATCGCGGTCAGGAACGACCGGTGGAACTCCGCCGAGGTCAGGACCAGGAGCTTGCGGTGTGCCCGCACCAGGGACAGGAAGTACAGCTCCGCGAGGCAGTTCGTGACCTTGCCGGACGGGTGCCGCCCGGCGCCGCCCGCCGCGGTCTTCACCGACGCCACCACGCGGCCGTCGTCGGACACGGCGTCGAACTCGTGGTACCCGCCGGGCTGGAGCCGCAGCCGTCGTCTGCGGAACACGATCTGGTGCTCCGCCGACAGCACCTCCCGCACATGATCTTCGACCGCCGTGGCCACGTTGCGGGTGTTGACCATCCTGGCCCTCGCTTCCGGATCGGCCCCCGTCACGGGAAGCGTCGGTTGCGAAGGGCGACCGTTACGTTACCGAGGTAGCGCCCATGACTCGATGGCCGAGAAGTCCTCGTGATCATCGAGGGTCCGCGCCCGGGGCGTCGGCGCGGGGGCCGGCTCGGGCACGGACGTGGGCCCCGACGCGGGGGCGGCCGCCGGCTCGGGCGCGGTC
>NZ_JBOHGB010000246.1:0-5936 GCF_050699935.1 Actinophytocola sp. | reverse complement strand
GTACCGGGCCGGTCCCCGGCGGCGGGCCGCCCGCGGTGGCCGCCGCGTTGGTGGCGGCGCTCGGCGAGCACGGCGTGCTGCCCGAACGCGGGATCGGCGAGGGGCGCGCGCTCGAGGAGCTCACCCGGGTGCTCACCGCGGGTTCGGTCGACCCGGGACATCCGTGGTGCGCCGCGCACCTGCACGGCCCGACCCTCGCCGTGGCGGCCGTTGCCGATCTCATGGGCAGCGTGCTCAACCCCTCGCTGGACTCGTGGGACCAGGCACCCGTCGCGAGCGAGCTGGAGCGCGAGCTCACGGCCGCCCTGGCACGGCTGTGCTTCCCGGGCGCCGGCTCGCCCGACGCGGTGATCACCGGCGGCGGGACCGAGTCGAACCTCGTCGGGCTGCTGCTCGCCCGCGAGCACGGCCGGACCCGGGTCGTCTGCGGGCGGCACGCGCACCACAGCGTCGCGCGGGCGGCGTGGCTGCTCGGGGTGCCGGCGCCGCGAGTGGTCGGCGCCGAGCGGGGCCGGCTGCGCGCCGACGACCTCGACCTGACCGGCGGCGAGGTCGTGGTCGCCACCGCGGGAACCACCGACACCGGGGAGATCGACCCGCTGCCCGAGCTAGCCGGGGCCGCCCGCCGGGCCGGGGCGTGGTTGCACGTCGACGCCTCCTACGGCGGCGCGCTGCTGTTCTCCGACCGGCTCGCCGGCCGGCTCGCGGGGCTCGACCAGGCCGACTCCGTCGCCCTCGACCTGCACAAGTTCGGCTGGCAGCCCATCGCCGCGGGCGTCCTCGCCACCCGCGACGCGATCACCGAGCTGCACACCCGCGCCGACTACCTCAACGCCGCCGACGACACCGAGGCCGGGCTGCCCGACCTGCTCGGCCGCTCCGTGCGCACGTCCCGCCGCCCGGACTGCTTCAAGATCGCCGTGACGCTGCGCGCCCTCGGCCGGCAGGGGATCGCCCGGCTCGTCGAGCGGTGCTGCGAGCTCGCCCGGCAGCTCGCCCACGAGGCCGCCCGGCACCCGGGCCTGGAGCTGTGGGGTGCGCCGGAGCTATCGACCGTGCTCGTCCGCCCGGTTCACGGGGACGCCGCGGCGGTCCGGCGCCGCCTGCTCGAGGACGGCACCGCCGTGGTCGGCCGCGCCACGGTCGACGGCCGGGTGTGGCTCAAGCTGACCCTGTTGCACCCCGGCGCGAGCCTCGACGACTACCGCGGCCTGCTCGACCTCGTCGACGTCACGGCACGCCGGACCGCGCCGTGACGCTCGACCGGACGCTCGATCTCGCGGGTGTGGGCATCGGCCCGTTGAACCTCTCGCTCGCCGCGCTCGCCGAGCCGGTCGAGGGACTGCGTACCGCGTTCTTCGAGCGTGAGCCGGAGTTCCGCTGGCATCCCGGCGTGATGGTCGAGGGTGCCGCGCTGCAGGTGCCGTTCCTCGCCGACCTCGTGTCCCTCGTCGAGCCCGCGCACCCGCTGTCCTTCCTGAGCTACCTGCGTGACCGCGGCCGGCTCTTTCCCTTCTACTTCGCGGAGCGCTTCCACATCCCGCGCGCCGAGTACGAGGACTACTGCGCGTGGGCCGTCGGCCGGCTCACGAGCGCGCGCTTCGGCCGGGCCGTGCGGTCGGTCCGCTGGTGCGGCAGCGGGCCCGAAGGAGCGTACGAGCTCGACGTCGAGCCCGGCGGTCCGGTCCGGGCGCGCAACGTCGTGCTCGGCGTCGGTACCGAACCCGTGCTGCCCGAGCCACTGGAACACCTCGCGGGCGAACGAATCCTGCACTCCGCCGACTACCTGCCCGCCCGGGACCGGCTGGTCGCCGCCGCGGACGTGACGATCGTCGGCTCCGGGCAGTCCGGCGCCGAGGTGTTCCTCGACCTGCTCCGGGCCCGCCCGCGCGGCGGCCTGCGCTGGCTCACCCGCACGGCGGCCTTCGCGCCCATGGAGTACTCCAAGCTCGGGCTCGAGCAGTTCACCCCGGACTACACGCGGTTCTTCCACAGGCTCGACGAGCCGACCCGCGACCGGCTCGTGCCCGCGCAGTGGCAGCTGTACAAGGCGATCAGCGCGGACACCATCGGCGCCATCCACGACGAGCTGTACGAACGCACGGTCGGCGGCGGCTGGCCGGACGTCACGCTCGCACCCGGGGTGGAGGTGACCGCCGCGGCCGAGCGGGCCGGACGGGTCGAGCTCGAGCTGCGCCACGTGCAGCAGGACCGCAAGGCGACGGTGACCACCGACGCGGTCGTGTGCGCCACCGGCTACCGGGAGCGGAACCTGGAGGAGCTGCTCGGCCCGCTGGCGGCACGCGTCGAGCGGGACACCTCGGGCCGGATCGCGGTCGACGCGGACTATCGCGTACGGGTGGACATGGACACGGGTACGGGTGGTTCGCTGTTCGTGCAGAACGCCGAGCGGCACACGCACGGGGTCGGCGCGCCGGATCTGGGGTTGGCCGCGTGGCGTTCGGCGCGCATCCTGAACACGGTGTGCGGGCGCGCGGTGTACCCGCTGCCGGACCGGACGGCGTTCACGACCTTTGGGCTGGAGGATCTCCATGGCTAGCTCGTGGCGGGTGGCGGGCTCGCTGGTCGTGCACAAGATGCTCGGCGAGCTGAGCTACGAGGGCCTGTTCGAGCCGAAGCCGGACGGGGACGAGTGGGTGCTCGAGCTGCCCGAGGACGTCTGCTACCGGTTCCGCGCGCGGCGCGGCGCGTTCGAGTCCTGGCACGTCGAGCCGGGCAGCGCCACCCGCAACGGCGAGCCGGCCACCGATCCGCGCACGCTCGCCGTCGACGCGCGGGAACGGCTGGGGCTCACCGGGTTGCGGCTCGCCGACGTGCTGGGCGAGCTGACCGCGACCGTCACCAACGAGGCCGCCCGGCTCGACCGGGCGCCCACCGCGGCGACGCTGTCCACAATGGACTACGACCGCGCGGAGGGACACCTCACCGGGCACCCGCGGCTGGTGCTGAACAAGGGCCGGGTCGGCTTCTCGCGGACCGACCGGGAGCGCTACGCGCCCGAGTCGGGGACCGAGTTCGGCCTGACGTGGTTCGGCGTGCACCGCGACCACGCGTCGTTCCGGTGCGTGGCGGAGCTGACCGAGGAGCGGCTGCTCGCGGAGGAGCTGGGCGAGCTGCTGCCCGAGTTCCGCGCGCGGGTGCCGGAGGACTACGTGCTCGTCCCCGTGCACCCGTGGCAGGCCGACGAGATCATCGGCACGCTCTACGCCGCCGAGCTGGCCGAGGGGATCGTCGTGCCGCTCGGCGAGAGCGCCGACCGCTACCGTACACATCAGACGGTACGGACGCTCGCCAACGCGAGCCACCCGACCCGCCGCGACGTGAAGACCGCGGTGTCGGTGCGCAACACGCTCGTCTACCGCGGGCTCGCGTCGGCCGCGACGCTCGCCGCGCCGGCGGTCACCACCTGGCTGCGTGACGTCGGCGCGACCGACCCGCTGCTGGCGCAGAAGTACCGCTTCGAGCTGCTCGGCGAGGTGGCCAGCGTGTCCGTGCGGCACCCGCTGCTCGGGAACCTGGCCGAGCTGCCGTACCGGTTCCACGAGACGCTCGGCGCGCTGTGGCGGGAGCCGGTGCGGACCCGGATCGGGCCGGGGGAGCGGGCGATCTCGTTCGCCGCGCTGCCCTACCGCGGCCCGGACGGCGAGGCGGTCCTCACCCGGCTGATCCGCGAGTCCGGTGTGGACATCGAGGCGTGGCTGGGCCGGCTGCTCGACCTGCTGCTCACCCCGCTGCTGCACTGGCTGCTGCGCTACGGCGTCGGCTTCTGCCCGCACGGCCAGAACCTCGTGCTGGTCACCGACGAGCACGGGCTGCCGGTGCGGGTGGCGATCAAGGACTTCGCGCAGGGCGTCGACCTGCTCGACGAGCCGGTGCCCGAGTACGCCTCGCTCGGCGCGGAGGCGACCGCGCACATGCTGCGCTGGCCGGCGCACCTGCTCGCGCAGTCGCTGTTCAGCTCGGTGTTCGCCGGCCAGCTGCGGTTCCTGGCGGAGGTCCTGCTCGACGACCTCGGCCACGCGCGGCCAGCGCTGTGGGCCCAGGTCCGCGAGATCGTCGGCCGCTACCGCGACGAGCACCCCGAGTCGGCGGCGCGGTTCGACGCCTGCCGGCTGTTCGCACCCGACGTGGAGCGGGTTACCCTGAACCGCGAGCACCTCGCCGGTCAGGGGTTCGACAAGATCGACCGCGACGACGAGTTCGACGTCCGGTTCGGCCGGGCGCGCAACCCCCTGGCGGGGCCGGATCCGGACGGTGCATGGTGATGGAACATCAGCGGCCCGGCGGCCCGCGTACGCTCGCCGCCCGCGACGAGGTGGCGGCCACCCTGGCCGAGGCGATCCGGACGGAGATCCTGGCCCGGACGGTGAACGGCCTGGTCCTGCTCGTGCCGGACCCGCACGCCCGCTTCGCGGCGGTCGGCGTCGGCGCGCGGTTCTTCGCCGACACGGTGCTGGAGCAGGGGTACGGCGTGTGCAGCTACGTGTTCGGGTGGACCCCCGAGCGCGAACCCATTGCGGCGCCGGTGTTCCAGCCCTACCTCGACCACTACGGCGACCTGCGGATGCGCCCGGACCTGGCGACGCTCGCGCCGCTGCCGGGCCAGCCCGGCACCTGGCTCGTGGTGTGCGACGTCGAGTGGCCGGACGGCGAGCCGGTGCCGATCGCGCCGCGGACCCTGCTGCGCGAGCAGCTGCATGCCGTGGAGGCGGAGGGCTTCGTGCCGTCGGTCGGCCTGGAGCACGAGGTCACGTTCATCGACGCATACGGCGCGCCGCTCACCTCGGACGGGCTGGACTACGCGGCGGGCGGGCTGGATGTCATGCACCCCATGCTGGCGGCCGTCCAGTCCGATGTGGACGAGCTGGACCTCGGGGTGGAGTCGCGGCGCGGGGAGTGCCATCCGGGCCAGTACGAGAGCGTGCTCGGTCACCGCGACGCGCTCGCCGCGTGCGACGACGCGATGCTGCAGCAGCTCGCGATCCGCCGGGCCGCGACCGCGCAGCGCGTGCGGGCGAGCTACCTGGCCGCGGAGCGCACCGCGACGGGCAGCTCCTGCCACGTCCACCTGTCGCTGTCCGATGTGGACGGTACGCCGAGGTTCGGCGAGCTGTCCGTGCTCGAGCACTTCACGGCCGGGGTGCTGGCCGCGGCACCCGACCTGACGGCGGTCTGGGCACCGACGTGGAACTCCTACGTGCGGCTGCGCACGGCCCCGTTCGCGCCCGGCGAGGTCCGCGCCGGCGCCGACGACCGCACGGCGGCGGTCCGCATCGCCGGCTCCGCGGAGTCGCTGCGCATCGAGGCCCGCTTCGCCGGCGCGGACGCGCAACCGCACCTCGTGGTGGCCTCGCTGCTGGCGGCCGGCATGTGGGGCATCCGGGAGGAGCTGCCGATGCCCCTGTCGCGCCGGCTGCACGACACCCCGTGGGCGGCGGTGCGCGCGCTCGACGAGTCCGAGCTGGCCCGCAAACTCCTGGGTGACGACATGGTCGACGCCCGGGTCGCCCTGCTGAACGAGGAGATCGCCACGGGCCTCAACACGGTCACCGACTGGCAGCGCACCCGCGGCGACCGACGGATGTGACCGAGTGGCCGGATGTCGAGGCCTGAAAAAAACAAGCACGCATGCTTGAAAACGGTCTCGTAGCCGTGCCAAGGTTGACCTCGTGGTTGAGCTCAACGCGCTGGTCGCCGACCTCCGGGACGAGAGTGCCGAGGTGGACGCCCTGGTCAGCGGGCTGTCCGAGGACGGCTGGGCCACCCGGACACCCGCTCCGGGGTGGACCGTCGCCCACCAGGTGGCGCACCTGGCCTGGACCGACCGGCGGGCGCTGCTCGCGGTGACCGACCCGGCGAAGTTCCAGGCGGATCTCGCCGAGGCCGTGACCCGCTCGGCCCGCTCGAGCGGCGAG
>NZ_JBOHGB010000245.1:0-6007 GCF_050699935.1 Actinophytocola sp. | reverse complement strand
ACGCTCCAGATCGAGTTCGTCGAGCAGGGCACGCTGATGGGTGTCGCGCTCCGGCACCCCAACGGCGGGCCGCCCCTGGCGCTGCGGCTCGACCCGGCACGCGCGGCCGCGGCGGCCGGGTTCGACTACTTCGCGATCGGCGTGCCGGATCACGCCGCGATCGAGGCGCTCGCCGCGCGGCGCAGCGAGCTCGGCGAGGAGCACGCGGGGGTCCACCCCAGCACCACACCGACCATCCGGCGGACTCCGTCACGACGATCCACGACCCCCGCGAGACCGCGGAACGGCGGGCCGCGCAGGCTCGCGGCTGACCTGTCGTGCGCCCGGAGCGTCAACGCTCCTCGGTGAGGGCGCTGCCCGTCCACACGGCGTGGGTGCACGCGATGCCCCGGCCGCCCTTCGGGCGCAGGACGTCGTAGATGTGCATCCGCGGGATCTTCTCCGACAGCCCCCACCCGCTCGGCCACGTGATGATCCAGTCCATGTCCAGGTCCACCAGCAGGCCGAGCATCCGCGCGATCGTCGGCTCGTCCAGCCGCTCGAACGCCTCGTCCAGCAGCACCAGCCGCACGGGCGGGCGCTGCGCCCCGGTGCTCACCGCGTCGTAGAACGCCGACGCCGCGGCGAACAGCGTGACGTACGAGATCAGCCGCGTCTCGCCGGAGGACAGCTGGCGCATGCGGCGCGTGCGTGGCCGGCCGTCCGGGTCCTGGTCGCGCACCCGCACGGTGAACCGGTACCAGGATCGGTAGTCCAGCGCCCGGCCGAGCACCTCCGCGTAGTCACCGGAGTGGCCGTCGCGCTCGGTGGTGATCCGGTCGGTGAGGGCCTTGCGCAGCCGCTCGTCCTCGCCGGGCCCGCGCTTCGCGAACGGGGTGCGGATCAGCGCGATCGCCCGGCGCATGTCGTCGTCCAGGTCGGGCGCCGGCTGCCAGTCCAGCTGGACGTGCACGCCCTGGCTGGAGCGGGCCACGTCGAGCGTGTCGTTCATCCGCCGGCACAGGTCGTCGGCGACGGCGAGCTGCGCGGCCAGCTTGTCGGCGAGGTCGCGCAGCATGAACGCGTCGAAGATCTGCTGGTACTCCTCGCTCAGCAGGTCCCGTTG
Organism: Actinophytocola sp.; assembly: GCF_050699935.1. Classification (NCBI taxonomy): domain Bacteria; kingdom Bacillati; phylum Actinomycetota; class Actinomycetes; order Pseudonocardiales; family Pseudonocardiaceae; genus Actinophytocola; species Actinophytocola sp. The sequence continues at coordinate 4,902 of NZ_JBOHGB010000245.1, read as the reverse complement.
TGTGGCAAGGCGCTCGGCCACCTCACGCGCGGCGACCGCGACCGGCCGCGGGCCGTGCGCGCCGGTCACGGTCACGGTCAGGATGTCCGCCGACCGCTGCGCCACGATGTCGTGGCTGCCCGCCAGCGCGGCCTGCAGCGCCTGCAGGTCACCCAGCACCGCGTCCTCGCCGACCGCGTCCCGGGACCGGGCGGTGAGCGCCGCGTACGCCTCGCCGAGGTCGTCCGGCCGCGGCGCGTCGACCGCCGCCGGCCACACGCCGTCGGCGGCCAGCGCGTCACGGAACCGTTGCCGCGCAAAGGCTTCCTTCTCTACCAGTTCGGCGAGCCGGGACTGCCGGGTGTCGATCTGCGTCTGCGTCTTGCCGGCCTTGACCCGCGCGTCGGTCGCCTGCTGCCGCGCGCCCGGCAGCCGCTGCCGCAGCCCGGCACGCTCCTCCTCGGCGGCCGCCAGGTCCCGCTCCAGCTGCTCGGCCGCGCCGCCGATCGAGCGGACCCGCTCGGCGTACCCGGCGGACTCGTTCGCGAAGTCCAGGCAAGCCCGCTCCGCGCCCGCCGACACCTCGGCCAGTTCCCCGGCCGCCCTCTCGTGGTTGGCCACGGCCTTGGCGAGTGTGTCGACCGCGCCCGCGCAACGCCTGCCCAGCGCGGAGACCAGCGCGTCGGCCGCGGTCCGCGCGTCCAGTGCCGCGCTTCTGGCCTGCTGCAAGGACTCCACGGACGCGTACAGGCCGGCCGCCCGTGCGTCGGCGATCAGGGCGTCCTGCCGCGCGCGGTGCCGGTCGGCCGCCGAGGTGTGCGCCTCGCGGCGGTCGATCGCCCGGCTCGCCGCGTCGTCGGCGGTGTCCGCGGCGCCGCGCAGCGTGACGTGCGCGGTGAGCAGCGCGCGGTCGTCCGGGTGCTCGTCGATGTGCCGCTCCCAGGCGGCGGCGCGCTCGCGGGCGGTGGCGAGCGCCGTGGCGGCGAGGTCGCGCTCGCCGGTCAGCCGGCCGACGGTCTCGACCAGCTCGTCGATCCGCCGCTCCCGCGCCGACTCCCGCGCGCCGGCGCCGACGAACTCCGCGGCCTGCTTGGTCATCGCGCCGGCCAGCACGCCGGCCCGCCAGCGCCCGTCCGTGGTGATCGCGAGCCCGGCGTTGATCGAGACACCGCCGAGCGCGACGCGGTCGAGCAGCCGGGCCACGATCTCCGGCGGCACCGGGGAGTCCGGCGGCACGGCCGGCACGAGCAGGGTCGCCAGCGTGGGACCGCTCGCGGCGCCGCCATCGGTGACGGCCGTCAGCTCGGCCGCGGCCGGGTCGGCGAGCGTGCCGTCCGCGGTGACCCAGGCGGTGAGCAGACCGGACGACTCCAGCGCCGCCTCGCACCCCGCGCGGGCCGCGTCGTCCACATCGGACGCGAAGTCGACGAGCCGGTAGAACGCCGCCCCGGTCGCCGGGTCCCGCACGGCCGTGGCGAACGCCGGCCGGTCGGGCTGAGTGTCCACACCGGAGCGCAGCGCGGTCAGCTCGTCGGTGGCGGCGGCGAGGCGGCGGTCCAGGTCGTCCACCAGATGCGCGGTACGCCCGACCTCCGCGTGCAGCGCGGGCAGCCGTCCGCGCAGCCACGCGTGCGCGCGCTCGGTCGCCCGCCGGGCCGCGTCCTGGTCGGCGACCAGTTCGGCCGGCGTGGGCGGCGCCAGTTCGGCCGCGGGCTCGGTGTCGGGCTCGATTCCGGCCGCCCACGCGGTGACCTGCTCGTGCCAGGCGTGGGCCACGTCGTCGAGGTGCTGGGCCGCCTCGTTGCGCCGGCCGGCGGCCTCGGTGGCGGCGAGCTGCGCGGCGCGCGCCTCCTGCTGTCGCCGGCCCAGCTCCTGCTGCTCGGCGTCCAGCTCGCGGGCCCGCTCGGCGAGGGAGAGCGTCACCGCGCAGCGCTCGCTGAGTGCGCTCGCTCCCCGCGACGCCTGCTCTGCGGCCGTGCGCAGCGCCTCGTGCAGCACGTCGGAGTCGAGCGCGGGTGGCACCCGCCTGGTCAGCTCGACCGGCGTGGCCTCCGGGTCGAGCGTGGCGCGGGCAGTCTCGTGGACCTCGGTGGCCGCCAGCTCCGGCACCTCGGGCACGGCCGGGGCGAGCGCCGGGTCGAGGCCGGCCTCGCGCATCCGCTCGCGGATGGTGGCGGCGAGGTCGGCCGCCTGCGCGGTGTCGTCGGCGAAGCGGGCCAGCTCGGCGAGCACGGAGTCGACCAGCTGCTCGGTGTGCTCGCGCTGGGTGCGCAGCTGGCGCAGCGCGCTGACCGCGGCCTGTCGCGCGGCGGACACGACCCGCTTGCGGTCGGCCAGGTCCCGCACGCTGTCGTACAGCGGGCTCGACTTGAGGTCGTCGATGCGGCCCTCGAGCGTGATCTCCCGCTCCTCCAGCGTCGCGACCTCGGCCTCCGCCTTCTCGGCCGCGGCCTCCTCGTCGCGCAGTCGCGTGGTGAGCCTGGCGAGCTCCGTGCGGGCGGCGGTCAGCTCCTTGGTGGCGTCGGTCGACCGGCGGCCGGCGGCACGCAGCGCGCCGTAGGCGTAGCCCGCGTAGCCGGTGAGGAACCGGCGCAGCGCGGTGTCCGAGGCGGCGAGCCCGCGGATGTTGTCCCGGATGGACTCCAGGTCCTCGAAGGACTGCGCGAGCTGGTCGACGACCGCGGGGTCGAGCGGGGGGAGCGAGTCGGACAGGATCTGCTCGAGCTGGCCCTCCAGTACCTTGAGCCCGACGTCCGGGTTGCGCAGTGTCCTTTGTAGATGGAGCAGGTCGGCGTAGCGGGCGGCCGGGATGCCGTACACCAGCTCGGCGATCGTGGCGCGGAACGGTTCCTCGTCGTGCAGGCAGTCCGCGCCGAGGAGGTCGCGCAGCTGGGTCGCGCCGAGCGGGGTGCCGTCCGCGACGAGCTCGAAGTCGTGCCCGACGCGCCGCTCGGTGACGAACCGCCAGGAGTCGTTGATCTGCTGGGAGGTCGCGGACGCCTTGATGCCGATGCCGGAGGTCAGGTACTCGGCGTCAGCGCCGTCGACCTCGCGGCGCAGCTCGACCCACGCGTAGCCGACGCGGTTGGGGCCGCCGGTGTAGTCGTCGAGCATCAGCCGGCGCATGCTGACCGTGTCGTAGCCCTTGGAGCCGATCTGGTGCAGGTCGCCCTCCAGGCACAGCGGCAGCAGCAGCTCGAGGGTGCGGGACTTGCCGGACCCGTTGGTGCCCTGGAAGATCGCGCGCCCGCCGGACAGGTCGAACTCCTCGACCGAGTACTGCCAGACGTTGACGATGCCGCCGCGGTGCAGCCTCCACCTCACGGTTTGTCCCCCTCGGCGCTGATGCCGGCTTCGATGCCGCCGTTGCTGCCGCCGTTGCTGCCGCCGTCGAACAGCGACCAGCCCGGGACGGGCTCCGGCTCGGGCTCCCCGCCGGCCTGGCGTGGGGTGGCGTCCGGCTCCGGCTGCCACCGGTGTGCGGCCGGGCTCAGCAGCCAGCCCTCGGCAGGTCTGCCGGCCCGCCGGGCGAGGCCCAGCGCGGCCAGCAGGTGCAGCACGTCGTCCACCAGCCGGGGCCCGCTCGCCACGACCTGCTTCGACCACGCCGCCGGGTAGGCGTCGACCAGCTCCTGGCAGACCTCGCCGACCCGCTCGGCCGTGACCGGCACCCAACCGTCCTCCGTGGAATCGGCAGTGAGCAGGTCCGGCAGTGCGAGCAGAGCGATTCGGGCCACTGTGGACTGTCCGGGGAACGCCATGTCGGTCAGGTGGTCCTCCGGGTCGGTGACCGCGACGCCTTCGAGCCGTGACTCGGTGGCCAGGCCGAAGCAGCTCTCCAGCAGCCGGGCCTCCGCCCGCGCCCGCCGGCGCAGCCAGGTCGCCTCCTCCTCGGTGAGGTCGGCGTAGTGGGTGACCGGGTTCTCGACGAGCCGGCGGCGCACCGTGTGTTCGACGCCGCGCGGGCCGGGCCGCCGTGCCAGCTCGACGAGCTCGGTCGCGCTGTGTGCGGAGCCGATGGGGCCGGCGACGAGCTGGCCGAGGAGCGAGGCGTCGATGGTCAGCAGCGCCTCGTCGCCGCCCTCGGACGGGCCGATGCCCGTGACCGTGCCCTCGGTCTCGGTGAGCACGCCGAGCGAGACCAGGTACCGCAGCGCGGACGCCATCGCGCGCAGGTCGCCGAGGTCGTCGGTGACCTCGACGCCGGCCTGCGTGGCGGCCGCGCGGACGTCGGTGACGAGGCGGGACAGCAGGGTCTGGCGGCCGGCGGTGGTGAGGGCGGCCATCGCGAGCGCGAGGTAGGCGTAGCCGTGCGGGGTCAGCGTGGGCTCGCCGCGCGTGGGGTCGTGGCCCGGGCCGGCCTTGTACAGGCGGGCGAATCGGCGCTCCACGACGAGCCGGTAGCCCAGCACGCCGGCGAACAGCTCGGTGAGGGTGTGGCGGTGGCGGTGGACCAGCGGCAGCAGCTCGGCCTCCGGCCCGCCGGCACGCAGCAGCGGGCGGCGCAGCAGGACCCGGGCACAGCGCACGACGTCGGCCTGGTCGATCTCGCCGAGCCGGTCGAGGAGGTCAGCGCTCAACCGTGTACCTCGACCGTCGTGTCGCGCAGCTCGAGCACGCCGCGCTCGGTGCGGATGGTCTGCGTGCCCTCGGCGGGCCGGATGGTGACCGTGAGGCCGCCGACCGGGTCGCCCGACTCGCCGGGGTCGGTGGTGCGCTCGCGCTGGGCCATGGCGTCGGTGAGCAGGCCGCACAACGTTCCGAGCGCGGCGGGGGAGAGGGTGACCTGGTCGAGCCGGCCCCGCGCGGCGGCCAGCTCGGCGATGGTGTCGGCGTGCCGGGCGTCGGCGTCGCGGGCCTCGGCGAGGAGCTGCTCGCGGCCGAGCGGGTCGTCGAGGATGCGGGACGTGCGGCCGCGGGCGC
>NZ_JBOHGB010000244.1:0-6111 GCF_050699935.1 Actinophytocola sp. | reverse complement strand
GCCACCAACACCGCCCGATACCCCGCCACAAACGCCTGCGACGACAACGCATCCATCCCCTGCGCCCGCGAAATCCGCGGCACCAACTCCATCGCCAACCCGGTATGCCCCGCCGCACGCAACGCACCCACCAGCTCAAGCTCCTGCGCCGTGGGGAGGAACGAGATGGTGATCGCGGCCGAGCCGAGCCGACCAACCTGGCCCGGCGACAACGGCCACACCGACAACACCACCCCAGCACCATCGAGCGCACCCGAGTCCACCACCGCACCCGCGTCCCGATACTCGACATCGGTGAACCCCGCAGCCACACCAGCGCCCAGCTCGACCACGACCTCCAAACCCACCTCGATCAAGCGCGACACCAAGCCCGGAACGAGCGCGACCCGCCGCTCACCAGGCCTCGACTCGGCGCCTACGGCGATCCTCACAACCCGCGCTCTAACTCCCCCGGTGGGACGGACTCCGACTCCGGAGACCCCGGCCGGACGGTGTACGACCGTGGGGCTGCTGAGGCGCTACCAGCTGCCGCGGTGGTCCGGGATCGTGAAGATCAGCGGCATCGCGGCCGTCAGCAGCACCGCCAGCACGACGAACGCCTCCGCCTGCGCGATGGCCGGGTTCGCGCTGTTCGTCAGCACGGCCGTGATGATCGACACCGAGATGATGGCGCCGGTCTGCCGGAACATCCCGCGCAGCCCCGCGATCGACGCGATCTGGTCCGGGGCGAGCTGCAGCCCGGCGTTGTTGGACGCCGGCCCGGACATGCCCATCCCGAGCCCAGTGATCCCGGCGGAGATCGACAACCACAGGTAGCCGGACGTGCCCTGCGGTGGCGGCACGGCCATCAGCACCAGCCCGACGATGAGCGTCGCGTTGCCGACCGCCATCGGGATCCGGTGTCCCAGCCGCCGCAGGGTGAAGACCGCCATCGCCGCGAGGACGATCATCCCGATGCCGCGGGCGGTCAACAGCGTGCCGGCGGCGAGCGGGTCGAGGTTGTAGCGGCGCTCGGCGTAGAGCGGCACGAGAGCGGCGAACCCGATGGCCGCGGCGCCGAACAGGACGTTCAGCAGGTTCATCGCGCCGACTCCCCTGCCCGCCAGTAGCCGCAGCGGGATGAACGGCGCGCGGTGGCGGACCGTGTGCCGCACGAACAGGCACGCGGCGCCGACCGCGACAAGCTCGGGCACCGCGAACCACGGGCTCGTCACGCCGCGGTCGAGGTTGGTCAGCCCGTACATCGTCGCCAGCATCAGCGTCGCGAGCAGGGCCAGCCCGCCGAGGTCGAGCCGGCCGGCCGGCCGGCGCGGCGACTCCGTGATGAGCTTGCACGACAGCACGAACAGCAGCACGCCGATCGGGACGTTGACGAGGAAGATCGTCCGCCAGCCGAAGTAGGTCACGATGATCCCGCCGAGGATCGGCCCGACGATGGCGCCGATCGGGAAGATGCTCGAGAACATGCCCACCGCGCGGTCGCGGTGCCGGCCGAAGTGCTCGGCGACGATCCCGGTCGCGGACGGCATGAACGCGCCGCCGCCGAGCGCCTGGACCGCGCGCAGCGCCACCAGCAGGTAGATGTTGTTCGCGAAGCCGCAGGCGAGCGAGGCCCCGGTGAACACGCAGATGCCGAACAGGAACACCCGCTTGCGGCCGAAGTAGTCGCCCAGCTTGCCGGCCACCGGCATGGCGATGAGCTGCCCCAGCGAGTAGACCGTGATCGTCCAGCCGCTCCAGGACAGCTCGGCACCGAGATCCGTCTGGATCGCGCCCAGCGCGGTCGCGACAATGGTCTGGTCGATCGAGGCCATGAAGAGCGCGATCGCCACCACCGCGAACACGATGTGCCGCCGCGGCGACGGTTCCGGGCCCGGTTCGGCCGACGAGGCGGGTGGGGTAGCGGACGGCATGTCTGCTCGTACGCTTCGTGTCCCCATAATTTGACCACAGTATTTGCTTGCCGGCAGGCAAGTAAATACTTTGTGAGGGACCTCTCCGACTTGGAGGCAGTGGTGGATGCGGAAGCAGTGACCAGGTTGCGCCGGGTCATCGGGCGGCTGGCCCGGCTGTTCAACGCGTCGTCCTCGAGCGAGGGCCTGACCCCCACGCAGGCGTCGGTGCTCGGCCTCGTCGCCCACCGCGGCCCGATCGGCCTCGCCGAGCTGACCGACCTGGAGGGCTTGAACCCGACGCTGCTGTCCCGAGTCGTGTCCAAGCTCGACGGCGACGGCCTGGTGCGCCGCCAGCCCGACCCGGCCGACCAGCGGGCGGTCCAGCTGGAGGCCACCGACGCCGGGCACCGAACCCACGCGCGGATCCTCGCCGCCCGCACCCAGACCGTCGCGAAGATCCTCGAGGACCTCTCGCCGGACGTCAGCGACACGCTCGCGGAAGCCCTGCCCGCACTCGAGGCCCTGGCGGAAGGCCTACGCACGAACACCCGGTAACCGCGAACCCGCAAACTCCTCGCGAGTCCAACACTCAGAACCCGCGAGTCCAACACTCAGAACCCGCGAGTCCAACACTCAGAACCCGCGAGTCCAACGTTCGGAACCCGCGAGTCCAACACTCGGGCGACCCGGCGCGGCGTCCGGAACGTTGGACTCGCGGGTCGGGAACGTTGGACTCGCGAGGTGCTGGTGAGGGGTCTTCACGGTCTCCGCGGGACCCCAGTAACCTGGATCGGCACTGATTGGGGGTTGACCGATGGCGGGAACCGGCGCCGCGGTGCGCCGCACCTATGGCGGACGCTCGGCCGGCGAGCGGCGTGCGGAGCGCAGGCAACGACTGCTCACGGCCGGTCTGGCCTTGATCGGCACCGAAGGCTACGCCGCGACGTCCATCGAGAAGCTGTGCGCGCTCGCCGGAGTGTCCACACGGAACTTCTACGAGGAGTTCAACAGCCGCGAGCACCTGCTGATGGCACTGCACGACCAGATCATCGAGCAGGCCTTCCATGCGGTCCGGGCCGCGCTCGACGACGCCGACGACGCCCCGCTGCCGGAGCGCTTCACGCGTGCGGTGCGCGCGTTCGTCACCACCACCGCGAGCGACCCGCGCTGGGCGCGGCTGTCCTACGTGGAGATCATCGGCGTCAGCAACGTGGTCGAGAAGCACCGGATCGCGTGGCGCGAGCGGTGGGCGAACTTCCTGGTGTCGGAGGCCAGGCGGGCGGTCGAGCGCGGCGAGGCCACCGACCGGGACTTCCACCTCGGCGCGGTCGCGCTGATCGGTGCGGTCAACGAGCTGGTGCACCACTGGTCGCTCAGCGGCGGCAAGCGCTCGCTGGACGACGTGATCACCGAGATCGTGCGGGTCGCCACCGCGACGGTGACCGCCCCGTGAGCGCGGCCACCTCCATCGGCGCCGAGTCCAGCGCGGCGGAGCTGCTGCGCCGGCTGTCCGACGTGGCCTCCTCCTCCGGCACCCAGGTCGGCGCCGCGGCACGGCTCTTCGCCAAGTGCGTCGCGGCCGACGGGGTCATCCAGGCGTTCGGCACCGGCCACTCGCAGGGCACCGCGCTCGAGGTCGCCGGCCGGGCCGGCGGGCTGATCCCGACGAACCGGATCGCGCTGACGGACCTGGTGCAGTTCGGCGGAGAGGACCCGGCCGTGCTCGCCGATCCCATGCTCGAGCGGCGCGGCGACGTGGCCGCGCGGCTGTACGAGCTGGCCGCGCCGGCGCCGCGGGACCTCTTCGTGATCGCATCGAGCTCCGGGGTGAACTCGGCGGTGGTCGAGATGGCCCACGAGGTCAAGGCGAACGGCCACGAGCTGGTGGCGATCACATCCGTGGCGCACTCGACGCGGGTGGAGCCCCGGCACGAGTCCGGCAAGCGCCTCGCCGACCTGGCCGACGTCACCCTCGACAACGGCGCCCCGTTCGGCGACACCCTGCTGGCGATGCCGGACGGCACGTCGGCGGGCGCGGTGTCGTCCCTGTCGGCGGCGCTGCTGGTGCAGATGGTGGTCGCCGAGACGGTCCGCCTCCTCCTCGACGCCGGCACGACGCCCCCGGTGTACGTGTCGAACAACGTCCCGGGCGGCCACGAGCGCAACCTCGAGCTGGAGGCACGCTACGCGGGCCGCATCCGCCGCACCGCGAGCTAGTGCGCGGCCGAACTAGTCCTGCTTGACCATGTACTGGTCGTGCCTCGCGAGGAACTCGGCGTACTCCTCCGGGGACAGCTCGCGGCCCGAGTCGATCAGCTCGGCCAGCTCGCGGAAGTACTTCTCCCGCGGCGGGGCCGGCGCGAACAGGATCAGCATCGACGCGGGCTCGTCGGACTCGTTGCCGAACGCGTGGATGCCGCCCTCCGGGACGTACAGGAAGTCGCCCGCCGTCGCCTCGATCCATGTGTCGCCGTTGAACAGCCAGACGGCGCCGTCGACGATGTAGAACGACTCGGAGAACGTCTTGTGGTAGTGGGCCGACGGGCCGCCCGCGTGCGCGGCCATCGAGTACTGGAACAGACCGAACTGGCCGTTCGTCACCGATCCGGTCGCCAGGAACGCGTTCGTGACGGTCGGCCGGACGAGCGTCTCCACCTCCGCGATCGGCCGGTAGGTCGCGCTGATCTCACCCGAGTCGCCGACGTAGGTCACGTCACCCTCCCCTTTGCGTCGTTTTCTGCCACGATGGTACGGCCATGACCGACCGCCCTTATGTCCTGCTGAGCTGCGCGTTGTCGCTCGACGGGTACCTCGACGACGCCACCGACCGCCGCCTCGTGCTCTCCAACGACGACGACTGGGACCGAGTCGACGAGGTCCGCGCGAGCTGCGACGCGATCATGGTCGGCGCCAACACGATCCGCCGGGACAACCCGCGGCTGCTCGTCCGCTCCGCCGAGCGCAGGCGGCGGCGAATCGCCGACGGCCGGCCGGAGAACCCGCTCAAGGTGACGATCACGGCATCCGGCGACCTCGACCCGGCCACCGAGTTCTTCGCGACCGGAGAGCAGGTCGTCTACGCACCGAGCGGAGTCGCCACGCCCGGCGAGACGGTGCCGATGGGCGAGCGGGTCGACCTGGCGGCCGTCCTCGCCGACCTCGCCGCGCGCGGCGTGCGGCGGCTGATGGTCGAGGGCGGCACCGACATGCACACCGCCTTCCTGACCGCCGGGCTCGCCGACGAGCTGCACATGGTCACCGCGCCGCTGTTCGTCGGGGACGGCAAGGCGCCCCGGTTCGTCCACGACGGACGGTTCCCGTGGGACGGTGAGCACCGCGCCACGCTCGCCGAGGTACGCGCGATCGGGAACGTCGCGCTGCACCGGTACCTGCTCAGCAAGTCCGAAGTGGACAAGCACTGGCTGCGTGCGGCGATCGAGCTGTCCACCCGCTGCCCACCGTCCACCACGGCATTCGCGGTGGGCGCGATCGTCGTGGACGGGCAGGGCAACGGGCTCGCCCGCGGCTACTCCCGCGAGTCCGGCGGCACCGAGCACGCGGAGGAGGCGGCGCTGGCCAAGCTCGACCCGGCCGACCCGCGCCTGCGCCGGGCGACGATGTACAGCTCGCTGGAACCGTGCGGCCGCCGCAGCTCCCGGCCGCGCACGTGTACCGACCTGATCCTCGCCGCCGGCATCCCCCGGGTGGTCTTCGCACTGCGGGAGCCGCCGACCTTCGTCGACGGGCGGGGCGCCGAGCTGCTCACGGCCGGCGGCGCCGAGGTGGTCGAGGTGCCCGAACTCGCCGCCGCGGTCCGCGACGTGAACCGGAACCTGCTCTAGCTTGAGTTTTAACCTGTTCGGCGGGGTCGGGGCCTGGTTGACTTCGTCTTGGTTGGTGTGCTGGTCCTGACGATGTGCACGTCGTGGCGTTGGGCTGGTTGGTGGTTTCGGCTTCCGGTCGGTCGTCCTGGGCCGGGCCGGGAGGGTTTCGGTGCACCGGCTGGACAGCCTGCCTGCGCGCGGATGTGCCGAAACCCGCGACGGACCCGGGCCGGGGACAACCGATCAGGCGCGGCGGGTTTCTCCCATGGACGGCGTAGATCGACGGTCAGGCGTCGGGCAAGTCGCAGTTGGGTGTAGGCGACCAACACTAGCCAGGTCCAGCGGTCCGCCGCTTCCGGTGTCCGCAGTTTCGGTGCGGTCCAGCCCAGGGT
>NZ_JBOHGB010000243.1:0-6186 GCF_050699935.1 Actinophytocola sp. | reverse complement strand
CACCGGGACCGCTCAAGGGCGGCCCGCCGCGCACCGGCACGCCACGACGGGCGGCGTCACCGGCGTTGACCGGCACCGGTCCGTTGCCACCGGGCGGGTTGCCACCGGTCGGCAGCGGGCCACGGCCGAGCAGCTGACCACGGTTGCCGGTGTTCTGCGGGCTGTTGGGGCCGATGCCGGTCGGGTTGGGCCTGTTACCGACAGTCGGCGGCAGCAGCGGGTTGGGACCCGGGCCCGGGTTGCTCGGCGTGACCGGCGTGTTCGGGATCCTCGGGCCTGGCTTCACCGGCGGGCCACCCACCGGCGGCTGCCCGGTCGGCAGCAGACCCTGCGGCGTCGTGCTGGCGGGCGGCGTCGACGCGCTGCCCACGGGCAGCGGACTACCGGCCGGCGAGGTCGGGGAGCCGCCGCCGATCGGGGTGAGGGTGCCGGCGCCGCTGGTCGGGATCGTGGCCCCGCTGGCGGTCGTCGACTGCGTGCCGCCGCTCGCCTGGGGACCGGCCTGCGACTCGGGACCGGTGACGAAGCCCGGCGTGCCGCCCTGCGGGGGCGGGGTGGACACGACCACATCTGGCGGCTTGACGAACGTGCCGAGCGTGTCCCGGTTCGAGGTGCTGCTCGACTCGTAGGTCTGCATGGTCTGGACGGCCTTCTGCTCGGCCTCGTTCTGCTCGCTCTCCTGCGCCTCGTGGTCCGCGGCCTGCACGGCGACCGCCAGGGCCGGCCCCGGGTTGCCCGTGAGCATGCCGGCGCCGGCGGAGACCATCTGCCACCCGGACGGCGCCGGGGTCGTGACCGGGACCGGCTCGGGCATGTTCGCTCGCGCGGTGGAGATGTTGTCGGCCTGGCTCTCGGTGGAGATCTTCATGACGGTCGAGCCGATCTCGGCGTCATTGGCCCACTCGGCGAGCGGCGTGAGGCCGAACTGCGCGCGCTCCGCCGCCTCACCCTCCCAGCTCGCGCCCATCTTCGTGAGCCTCGAGTTGAGCGTCTCGTCGACCTCGGTGAGCTCCTTGGTGAGACTCTCCCAGTATGTCGTCTGAGGCTCGGATGCGGCCGCCCCCGGACCGCTGTTGATCATCTTGTAGAGCTCGGGATGCCTGTAGCCCCGCCATCGGTGGTCACCCATGGAGATCAATCCTTCACGTGCGGACTGGTGGTCTGCCTAGTACTTGCCCCAGCGGGCGGTCTCGGTCCCCTCGATCGCCAGATAGTCGGCTCGCGCGGACTCGAGCGACTCGATCGCGTTGCGGAGCTGCTCCTCGTAGCCGGTGAGACAGGCGATGGCGGAGTCGGCACCGTTGCCGTTGGTGCGCTGGGTGAACTCCTGGGCCGTCTCGTTGCTGACCGGATCCCGCGCCCAGTCGTTGACCGGCAAGGTACTGAGCTCCCGCACCTTCTCGGCGATTCGGTCGTGGGCCTCACGAAAGGCCGACAACGCCTCAGGGATGGCGGAAGGCTCGATACGTAGTTGCTGAGTCCCCGTGAAGGTCGGTCCCGCTGGCGCGGACCCGGACCCACCGTCAGCTAGAAACACGGCTCGTCTCCCTCAGTCTGTGCTATCGCGACGACTGTATCTCCGATGCGGCGCGCCGTGTGGTGGTTCCCACAAGCAACTAGGCAACATCGAAAACTTCCTACCCGGGACGCGACCGGATCGCGACCATGACGTCAGCCGAGCGCGGAAACCACCGAGGCGGCGATCTTCGGGACAGTTTCGCAGATCTGGTTCTGCGGTGTCACCGGCTGGTCGTTGGGGTTGCCCAGGCCGTAGGAGACCCAGACGAACTGGCCGTCGTGCACGTCGAGCACGCCGAAGCAGTTCGCCGGCTGCGCCGGCTTGAGCACCGCCAACGGGTAGCCCTGCGCGTCGAAGTCCGTGACCTCGGCGTTCGCGGTCTCGACGAACTCGTCCGCGTCCTGGTCGGTGACCGCGATGAGGGTCATCGACAGGTTCTTGTCGATGCCGTTGGCGAAGCACTGCTCGCTGCCCGGGAAGACCTGCGAGGTGCCCCGAAGGGGCGGGCGGCCGTCCAGGCCGTACTTGCGCACCGGAATGCCGGTCATGACCTCGCAGATGTCGACCGAGGCGAGGTCGATGTCCCTGGGCCGCTTCGGCCTCTCCGGCGTGGGGCTTTCGGTAGTCCCGGTCGGCTCCTCTGTCTGGCCGGTGGTGGCCGGTGGCGTGTCGACCGCGGTCGGCTCGCCCGCCTGCGTTGTGGAGCAACCCGCGACGAGCAGGAGCGACGCGAGCGAGATGCGTAAGGTCCGCATGGTCGGTCAACCTACCGATTGGGCCGAACGGACCTACGATGTGGCCATGTCGGAGCAGTCGCCGGAGCCGGTCACCCCGCCCGAGATCACCCCGGAGATGCGGGCGAACGCCCGAGCGAACCCGAACACCTGGCTGTATGTGATAGACCCGGCCTTCGACGCGGAGGCCGACATCCCGCCGTGGGGCGTGGTCGGCGCGTACCCGGTGAACGCGCGTGGCGAGATCGACGCGGCGTTCCGGCGCAACACCGAGTACCGCCCATCGCCGACCGCGCTGCGGATGCCGGAGCCGGCGAGCGCCCTCGAGCGGACGCTGCAGCTGGTCCGGTCCGGTCACCTCGACCAGGCCACGCTGCCGGCCGCGGTGCTGCGTGCGTCGCTCCTGGTCTACGCGAGCTCGCCGGAGGACCGCTCGATCACCGGCTTCCCGGCCCGCCACGGCACGGTCATGGTCCCGGCGTGCACGTCGGTCGCGACCGTGCCGTCGGCCTGGCCGGGCTGGCGGGAGGTCACCGGCAGCGAGCTGGTGCCGCTGCTGCACGGCCACCCGGTGGTGATCAACCCGGCCGGGCCGGTCTCGGCGATGATCCCCGCCGCGCACCTCAGCCGAGCCAGTGGCTGATCTCCTCCGGCGAACCCGGCTTCGCGTACAGCCAGCCCTGGGCGGAGTCGCAGCCGATGGCCCGTAGCCGGTCGGCCTGGTCGCGGGTCTCGACGCCTTCGGCGATCACGTCCAGCTTCAGCGTGTGCGCCAGGGACACGAGCGCGGTCACGATCTGCGCGTCCACCGAGTCCGGCTCGTCCGCGCGCAGGCCCTCCACGAACGAGCCGGCGATCTTCAGCGCGTGCACGGGGAGGTGGCGCAGATAGGACAGGTTCGAGTAGCCCGTGCCGAAGTCGTCGATCGCGATCCGGATGCCCAGGCTCACGAGCTCGCGCAGGGCGGCGAGCGGCTCTCCGGTCGTACCCATGATCGCGCTCTCGGTGAGCTCGAGCTGCAGGCTCGTCGGCGGCAGCCCGGCGGTCGTAAGCACCTGCTCGATGTCCTCCACCAACCCCGGCTCGGCGACCTGCCGCGCGGCGAGGTTCACGCTGACCACCGGCTCGACGCCGCCCTGCCGTGCCCACGCGGCCGCCTGCGCGCACGCCTGCGCGAGCACCCAGTGGCCGAGCGGCACGATCAGCCCGGTCTCCTCGGCGAGCCCGATGAACCGGTCCGGGCCGAGCCGGCCGAACTCCGGGTGCGCCCACCGCACCAGCGCCTCGACGCCGAGCAGCCCGCCGTCGGACAGCCGGACGATCGGCTGGTAGTCGACGTAGAACTCGCGGCTCTCCAGAGCGGTGGGCATCGCGGCCGACAGCGTGATCCGGGCGATCTCCCGCGCGTTGCGCTCCGGGTCGAAGCAGGCCCAGCGGTTCTTGCCGTCGACCTTGGCCCAGTGCAGCGTGACGTCGACGTCGCGCATCACGTCGGCCGGCGTGGACGCGGACACCGGGCGTTCCAGGATGCCCACGCTCGCCGACACGGTCAGCCGGTGCCCGTCGACGTGCACGGGCTCGGCCACCGCGGCGAGGATCCGCTCGGCGAGCGCGACCAGCTCGGTCATGCCGTCCGAGTGCTCGACCAGCACGACGAACTCGTCGCCGCCCATGCGAGCCACGAGCCGGCCCGGTGCGTTCACGAGCCGGTGCAGCCGGTCCGCGACCCGCACCAACAGCTCGTCACCGATGACGTGGCCCAGCGTGTCGTTGATCGCCTTGAACCCGTCGAGGTCGAGGTAGCACAGGCCGATCCGCTGCCCGTCGTTCCCGGAGAAGGCGGCCTCGAGCCGGCCGGTGAACAGCGCGCGGTTGCCCAGACCGGTCAGCGGGTCGTGGTTGGCCTGGTGGCGCAGCTTCTCCGACAGCACGTGCCGCTCGGTGTTGTCCTCCACCATGCCGACGAGGAACTGCGGCGCGCCGTCCTCGTCGCGCACCAGCGACACCGTCACGCTCGTCCACAGTGGAGTGCCGTCGCGCTTGCGGAAGCGCCGCTCGATCCGGTAGTGGTCGCGCTGCCCGGCCACCATCTCGTTGAAGTACCGGCCCAGCTCCGGCGGGTCGTCGGGGTGCAGGTACTCGACGAGGTTGTGGTCCTTGATCTGGTCCGCCCGCAGGTCCAGCATCGTGGCCATCGCGGAGTTGACCTCGAGCAGCCGGCCCTTCGTGTCCGTGATGCCGATGCCGATCGCGGCGTCGGCGAACATCGCGCGGAAGCGCGCCTCGCTCGTCCGCCGCGCGACCTCCGCGTGGTCCCGGGCCTCGAGCGCGGAGCGGCGCAGCGACTCCTGCTCGGTGAAGATCCACTCGTGCGCGGCCCGCACGAACCCGGCCGCGAGCGCCGCCTGGACGAGGTTCAGCCGATCCGACCCGGCCAGCGGCCCGGCCACCAGCCGCATGGACACCGCCAACGCCTCCGGGGCGAGGAACCGCTGCCGGACGATCTCGGCGCCGACCCACTCGACGTGCGCCGGCACCCACTCCGGATCGGCGACAGCGGCCAGCAGGACGTCGGTCAACTCACCCACCCGTTCGAGCAGCATCGCCCGTTCAGCGGCCACGAACGCGGTCTCCGAGAGCGCAGTGGCCCACGCCGCCGCGAACTCGTCGCGGCCGGACCCTGCAGCGCCTGCCACCGTCACACCTTCCGGCAGAGTTTCCCGTCGGGCAACCTGCTCCGAGGTATCCCGAAGGATACGGCGGCCCTCACGCTCCGTCCACGACCAGGTTCGGACCGTCATCACTGGTCACCCCAGGGCGACGGAGGCGAGGCCCTCCAGTGGGGAGCTTAGGACTCCCCATGTGACCAACGATGGGCCGTACAAAACGTTATCGAAGCAGTCGTTACTAATTCACCTGCCCGCGTGACAAATCGGTACTACGCGACGACAATCGGTATCTTGGCAGTTCCGGACCGTGAGCTGCACACGCGAGGGCGATTCGGAAAGGGCAATTTCACATGAACCGTATCTTCCGCGGCCGGCGCCGCGGACTGATCGCGGCCGCAGTAATGGCCGCAAGTCTGGTACTGGCCGGGGCGTCGACCCCGGCTCTGGCCGGCCAGACCGCCTCCCCTGCCGGCGGTCTGTCCCCGGTCGACGCGATGGTGCAGAAGTACGACCACCCGATGGGCTCCCAGATCCGCCTGCACGAGGGCACGGCGCAGATGCCGCCGCGCGCCTTCGAGCCGCAGGACGTCTCCGCCCAGGCCACCGTGCCGGGCATCGACGTCAGCGGTCACCAGGGCAACGTGGACTGGCCCTACTGGTGGGGCCAGGGCAAGCGGTTCGTCTGGGCCAAGGCGACCGAGGGCACGGGCTATCGCAACCCGTACTTCGCCCAGCAGTACAACGGTTCCTACAACCAGGGCTTCATCCGCGGCGCGTACCACTTCGCGCTGCCGGACCGGTCCAGCGGCGCCGCCCAGGCGAACTTCTTCAGCGACAACGGAGGCGGCTGGTCGGGCGACGGCAAGACGCTGCCCGGGGCGCTCGACATGGAGTACAACCCGTACGGCTCCACCTGCTACGGGCTGTCCCGGGCCGGAATGACCAACTGGATCCGCGACTTCAGCAACACCTACAAGGCGCGGTGGAACAAGTACCCGGCGATCTACACGTCCACCAGCTGGTGGAACCAGTGTGTCGCCTCGAGCTTCGGCACCACCAACCCGCTGTGGGTCGCGCGGTACGCGGGGTCGGTCGGCCAGCTGCCGATCGGCTGGAGCTTCCACACGGTGTGGCAGTACAGCTCGTCGCCGATCGACCAGAACTCGTTCAACGGGTCCTATGACCGGCTGGTCGTGTTCGCGACGAACCACGACTGACAGTTCGTCCCTCTCCCCGCGGAGGGGGCTTTCGTCCACCGGTGGAC
>NZ_JBOHGB010000242.1:0-6265 GCF_050699935.1 Actinophytocola sp. | reverse complement strand
TCCACCAGCGAGCGGGGGAAGGCCCCGGATGCGGCGGTGCGACCGGAGCACCGTTCGATCTGCGGCCTGTGCTTGGACACCAGGTCCGTCGCGGAGGTGGCCGCTCATCTACGGTTACCGCTCGGTGTGGCCAGGGTGTTGATTGGAGACATGGCCGGTATGGGGCTGGTCCTGATCCATCAGAGCGGCATGGTCGTAGGCGACCGGCCGTCGATCGATTTCATGGAAAGGGTGCTCAGTGGTCTCCGCAGGCTCTAGTCCCCTCAGCCCGCGCGGCACGTCACCGCAGCCGACGACCTCGGCCAAGATCGTTGTCGCCGGTGGGTTCGGGGTCGGCAAGACAACTCTCGTCGGCTCGGTGTCCGAGATCGTCCCGCTCACCACGGAAGCGGTCATGACGGAGGCGAGCGTGGACGTCGACGACCTGTCGGCCACCCCGAACAAGGTCACCACCACGGTGGCGATGGACTTCGGGCGCGTCTCGCTGGACAGCGACCTGATCCTGTACCTGTTCGGTACGCCGGGTCAGCACCGCTTCTGGTTCATGTGGGACGACCTCGTGCGCGGCGCCATCGGCGCCGTGGTGCTCGTCGACACGCGCCGGCTCGCCGACGCCTTCGCCTCGATCGACTTCTTCGAGGACCGGCAGCTGCCCTACGTCGTGGCGATCAACTGCTTCGACCGGGTGCTCCACCACCGGGTCGACGACGTGCGCGACGCGCTCTCGATCGAGCAGACGGTCCCCGTGGTCACGTGCGACGCCCGCGATCGCGAGTCGACGAAGGAAACGCTCATCACGCTGGTCGAGCACGCGATGCACCAGCGGATGTCCGCTCGCGCGGGCTGACCTCGTACAGGATCTCGGCACGCCGGCCACGCTTTCCCTTGGCGTGGCCGGCTTCCGGCATGCGAGAACGGCGGACCTCGTCACGCCCGCTGTCGCCACCGACAGTAGTCGCTGCTGGTCCGCGAGCCGTGGACGACGCGCCGGACCGGGTCAGCCACGCGCGCGTTCGGCGTAGTAGGCCATCGAGTTCATCGCCTCGTCCGCGCCCGCCAGGTCGTTCCTCGCCAGGGCGCGTAAGGCGTCCGCCGCCCTGCTGACGCCCATCAGCGCGTCGATCACGCGGTCGTGGTCCGTGTCCGTGCGGGTCAGGTCCAGCTGGGCCAGCAGCGCGCGCACCCCGCCGTCGATCACGTCGGCGCGGTCGAGGAAGTCCTCGCGCAGCAGCCGAAGCCGCTCGCGAGCCGTGCGCGGCTCCGGGCCGGTCCGGTCGTTCGCCATGGTAAGCACAGTGCGCCGCCGGTCTCGAGAATGGCTCGTGTGTGGTTGGAGCTCAGCGCACGATCAACGACGCCGACGTGATCCGGTGCAGCGGGTACTGGCGCACCGCGTCCGACGCGTCGTCGCGGCCCTCCAGGATCCCGCCGCCCACCCGGAACGGCGTCACCACCCGCTGGCTCGCGATCCCGCGCGAGTCCACGAAGTCGATGAGCACGTGGCCCTGCTGCTCGATCGCCTCGCGCAGCAGGGCCAGCGTCTCGGCCGTATCCGCCGCGCCGGCACCCGAGCGCAGCGACACCGTCCGGCCCCGCCGGCTCGCGGCCGCCGCGTCGCCCGCGCGCAGGTTCGCCACGATGTCCCGCAGCCGCTCGTCGCTCGGGGGTGTCGGCTGGCCGCGCCGGGGCCGGGCCGGGGCGGCCAGCCGGTGGCCGGCCGGACGCAGGTCGAGCAGCTGGCCGTCCGCGCCCTCGGCCGCCGGCGCGAAGCCCGCCTTGCGCAGCTCGTCCAGCACGTCGGCCAGCGGCAGCGGGCTCACCAGCACGGTCGGCGCGATCCGCCGCATCTCCAGCGACGCCCCGGCCGGGTGGGCGAGCACCTCGGCCAGTAGCACCGGGTCGTCGCAGCGCAGGAACGACGCGGCCGCCCCGCCGCGCAACCGCCCGTGCCGGCGGGCCGCGTCGTCGACGAGGTAGGTCAGCGCCTGCGGCACCGGGGTCCGCGAGCGCGTCCGGAACAGCTCGTGCAGGTCCTCCGCGGACCGGCCGGCGTCCAGCGCCCGGCGCACGGTCGACTCGGTCACCCGGTACACCGTCGCGCTGCCCGCCGACTCGACGTCCGCGACCTGGCCCAGCTCCGCGGCGAGCCGCGGCTCCAGCCGGCCGGGCGCGACGACCGTCAGGTCCGCCTGCACGAGCACGTGGTCGACCGGCTCGGGCATCGACTCGGCCATCCGCTTCGCCGCTGCCGCCGGGCCCTCGGACAGCAGCGACCGGCCCGCCGACGTGATCCCACCCAGCGCGACCACGCCCAGCGCGGTCGCCTCGGTCAGCGTCCAGCGCACGATCTCGTCCCGCAGCCGCCCGCCCCGCCGCGGCGCCCGCCAGGCCAGCACCTCCGCCAGCTCGTCGGGCGAGGCCACGCCGGTCCCGGCTGGCAGCTCCGCCAGGGCCGTGAGCACCCGGCGCCGCTCGGTCGCGGCGGGCGGGCGGCGCAGGTCGTCGGACAGCGGCGCGAGCACGCGGTCCTTCGCGTCGCGCCTGCCCGCGAGCCCGGGCAGCCGGGGCAGGTCCAGCCAGGCCGCCGCGAGCGTGGCCCACTGGTGCTGCGGGGTGGCGACGAGCCACGGGTCCGCGAGCGTGGTGGGCAGCCACTCGGCGTTGGTCGCGGCCGCGTTGTCGCCGACGAGGCCCGCGCCGTACAGCAACTCCGCGATCAGCCCGGCGCCGCGCCCGTCGGTGTCGAGCTCCCGGGTCAGCCGGCGCACGTCCCGCACGCCGAGCCCGCCGGCCTTGAGCACCGGCGCCGGCTCCCTGCTCCACAGCTCGACGAGGCGTTCCGCGCGGCGCAACGACTCCAGCGCCTCGCCCGCACCCGTGGAGTCCACAGTGGAGGATGACTGCCGGGTGGTGCGCGGCTCCGGCTCGTCGAGCCGAACCGTCCCGAGTGGACTGTTGCCACGCAGTGCGAGGCCGACCTGGCGGGGCAGCTCGACCGTTTCGGCGTCGCGGCGCAGCAGCAGACCCATCGCGAGCAGCCGCTGCACGGGTGTCCGCGCGCGGTCGAGCGGCACCACGACGGCGGCGTCGCGGGTCCGGCCGACCGGCGACGAGCCGTGCGCGAGCGCGGTGAGCAGGCGGCGGTCCGACTCCGGCAGCTCGGCGAGCAGCGCGGCGACGTCGACGCGGTCGAGCGCCTCCGACGGCTGGCCGAGCCCGGCCGGGTAGAGCCCGCCCGCCTCGCGCGCCGCCGGAACCACGGACACCTCGTCGGACTCGTCGCCGGAGCCCCATGCCAGGGCCAGCCCGACCAGCGTCTGGATCGCCGCACGCACCCGGGTGGGCTCCGCGCCGGGCCCGACGAGCGCGGCGACCTCCTCGGGCGGCACGGGCGCGCGGTCGGAGCCGGCCACGACGAGCGCGTCGAGCACCGCGAGCGTGAAGGTGTCCAGCCCCTCCGCGGCCCTGGCCACCGACGCTCTGCTGCCCGCGCGGGCGGCGAGCACCGCGAGGTCCGCGGGCGGCGGTGTGGCGAGGTCGGGGCGCGCGCGCAGCAGGTCGGCCAACAGTTGGTCGTCCTGGCCGCGCAGCCAGTCGGTAAGCGGGACGGGCACGTGACCACGGTATACGCGCGTCCGCATCGCCTCCGAGGTCCGGTAGCCTCTTGTCTCGCAACACGCCGGAGAATGCAGGAGGGCCCCGTGGCGAAGGCCGACAAGTCGCACCACATCGACCCGCACTGGCCGAGTGACGTCGAGCACCCGGTGAGCGAGCTCGCGGCCGACCGGCAGGGTGCGCTGTCCCCCTACGGCGACCTGACGTTCCCGCTTCCGGTCGAGGACCTCGGCTACGAGCACCCGGTCACCGAGATCAACAAGTAGTTCCGTCCACTCAGGAGCGTTCCACGATGCCGGTCCCTGGTCCTGGCTACTCGGTCACCGTCCGGGTCGAGGCACCGCCGTCGGCGAGCGCGGCCGGCGACCTCGCGGGCGCGGTCGGCCGGGCCGGCGCCGTGATCACCGCGTTCGACGTCGTCGAGTCGCACACCGACCGGATCGTCGTCGACATCACCGCGAACACCTACTCCGACGACCACGTCCGCGACATCACCGAGGCGCTGGAGACGCTGCCGGGCGTCGCCGTGCGGAAGGTGTCGGACCGGACGTTCCTGATCCATCTCGGCGGCAAGATCGAGGTCAGCCCGAAGGTCGCGTTGCGCAACCGCGACGACCTCTCCCGCGCGTACACGCCCGGGGTCGCGCGGATCTGCCAGGCGATCGCGGAGAACCCGGAAGACGCGCGCCGGCTGACCATCAAGCGCAACACGGTCGCGGTGGTCACCGACGGGTCGGCCGTGCTGGGCCTGGGCAACCTCGGGCCGGCCGCGGCGCTGCCGGTGATGGAGGGAAAGGCCGCGCTGTTCAAGAAGTTCGCCGGGGTGGACGCGTGGCCGGTGTGCCTGGACACGCAGGACTCCGACGAGATCATCCGCGCGGTGGAGCTGATCGCGCCCGTGTACGGCGGGATCAACCTCGAGGACATCGCGGCACCGCGCTGCTTCGAGATCGAGAAGCGGTTGCGCGAGAAGCTGGACATCCCGGTGTTCCACGACGACCAGCACGGCACGGCGATCGTCGTGGTCGGCGCGCTGCGCAACGCCCTGCGCGTGGTCGGCAAGCAGCTGCCGGACTGCAAGGTCGTGGTGTGCGGCGCCGGTGCCGCGGGCTCGGCGATCATCCGCATGCTGCTGCGCAAGAAGCCGGGCGACGTGCTCGCGGTCGACGTGCACGGCATCGTGCACCCCGACCGGGCCGACCTCGACCCCGTGCGTGACCCGAACCTCGCCTGGGTCGCCGAGCACACGAACAGCGAGCGCGCGTCCGGCTCGCTCCTCGACGCGCTGGTCGGCGCGGACGTGTTCATCGGCGTGTCCGCGCCCAACCTGTTCGGCGCCGACGCGGTGGCCACGATGGCGTCGGACGCGGTGGTGTTCGCGCTGGCCAACCCGGACCCGGAGATCGACCCGCTGGAGGCCCAGCGACACGCGGCGGTCGTCGCCACGGGGCGCAGCGACTACCCGAACCAGATCAACAACGTGCTGGCGTTCCCCGGCGTGTTCCGCGGCCTGCTGGACGCCCAGGCCCACGCCATCACCGACGACCTGCTCCTGGCCGCCGCGGACGCGGTCGCCGACGTGGTGGACGGGGAGCGGCTCAACGCCTCGTTCATCGTGCCGAGCGTGTTCGACTCGGCCGTGGCCCCCGCGGTGGCCGACGCCGTGGCCAGGGCGGCGGCCGCGCGGTAGACCGCGCTCGCGACCCGCCGTCGGCGCCGGGTGCGCACCGCGCCGTAGCATCGGTGCGTGAGCGAGCCAGCGGACCCCGTGGCCGGGCTGAGTCACACCGATGCCGCCGGTGCGGCGCGCATGGTGGACGTGACCGGCAAGGTGGCCTCCGCGCGCGTCGCGGTGGCCACCGGGACCGTGCGGACCACGGCCGAGGTCGTAGGGCTGCTCGCGTCGAACGGCCTGAAGAAGGGCGACGCGCTCGCCACCGCCCGGATCGCCGGGATCATGGGCGCCAAGCGCACGCCGGACCTGATCCCGCTGTGCCACCCGATCTCGCTCTCGGGCGTGGCCGTCGAGTTCGCGCTCGGCGACCGGCACGTCGACATCACCGCGACCGCCCGGACGAAGGACGTCACCGGAGTCGAGATGGAGGCCCTGACCGCGGTCGCGGTCGCCGGCCTCACCCTGCACGACATGATCAAGGCCGTGGACCCCGCCGCCGTGCTGGACGCCGTCCGGCTCGAGCGCAAGGAGGGCGGCAAGACCGGCACCTGGACCCGACCGGAGGCCTAGATGACCCGTACCGCACGGGTAGTGACCGCGTCCAACCGCGCGGCCGCCGGGGTGTACGCCGACAAGACCGGCCCGCTGATCACCGGCTGGCTGCGCGAGCAGGGCTACGACGTGCCGCCCGCGCAGGTCGTGCCGGACGGCGAGCCCGTGCTCGCCGCGCTCCGCTCGGCCGTCGCCGCCGGGGTGGACGTGGTGATCACGACGGGCGGGACGGGCGTCTCGCCGACCGACCGCACGCCGGAGATGACCGCCTCGGTGCTGGACTACGAGATCCCGGGCCTCGCCGACGCCGTGCGCTCGGCGGGCCTGCCGAAGGTGCCCACGGCGGTGCTGTCCCGCGGCCGGGCCGGGGTCGCGGGCTCGACGCTCATCGTGAACCTGCCGGGCTCCACGGGCGGCGTACGG
>NZ_JBOHGB010000241.1:0-6479 GCF_050699935.1 Actinophytocola sp. | reverse complement strand
CACCCCCACAGCCGCCGGCACCGGCAGCGGCGTGCAGATCACCACCCCCCAACACACCACCACCGGTGGCCCCCTCAGCGCGACCCCCACGGCGGCCGGCACCGGCACCGGCCCCCAAACCGCACAAGCCGGACCTCCGGTCGCCCCTCCCGCCCAGGCGCCGGCCATGGGCCAGGGCGCACCGGCGGCCGACCCGAGCCGGTGGCCGGCACCGCCTCCCGGCGTTCCGTCGTGGGGACCGACCGGACCGCCGCCGGACGAGGGCCAGGCCGCGAGCCCGCAGCAGGTCCAGGAGTGGATCGAGACCGCCCGGCAGGTGCTCGTCGACCAGGGCGTGGACCCGTCGCTGATGAACGCCGACCAGATGGCCGGGCTCATCCAGCACGAGTCCAGCAACAACCCCCACGCGATCAACCTGTGGGACTCCAACGCGACCGCGGGCCACCCGTCGAAAGGTCTGATGCAGACGATCGACTCGACGTTCGCCGAGCACCACCTGCCCGGCTACGGCAACATCTGGGCGCCGGTGGACAACATCCTCGCCGGCACCCGGTACGCGATCGACCGCTACGGCTCGATCTCGAACGTGCCGGGCGTCCGCGCGGTGCAGGACGGCGGCGACTACGTCGGCTACTGAGCCACGAACCCGACCCATATACGGCGAGCTCCCGGTCCGCGTGGCGGCCGGGAGCTCGCTGTCAGCGGGCGCCGGCCGTCGCCTCGGTCTGCGCGCGGAAGGTGTTGTGCAGCACGGCGAGCAGCGCGTCGCGGACCGACAGCTTGTTGCGCGCGTCGAACGTGATCAGCGGCACCGAGTCACCCACCGCGAGCGCCCAGCGGACGTCCTCGACGTGGTGGGAGAGCATGCCGTCGAAGAGGTTGACCCCGACCACGAACGGCAGGCCCGCCTTCTCGAAGTAGTCGACCGCCGGGAAGCAGTCGTCCATCCGGCGCGTGTCCACGATGACGAGTGCACCAAGCGCGCCGTGGACGAGGTCGCGCCACATGAAGCCGAAGCGGTCCTGCCCGGGCGTGCCGAACAGGTACAGCTTGACCTCGTCGTCGATCGTGATGCAGCCGAAGTCCAGCGCGACCGTGGTGGTGGTCTTGCCGGGGGTGTGGTCGGCGATGTCGACGTCGACGCCGGCCGACGTCATCGCCGCCTCCGTGCGCAACGGCTTGATCTCCGAGATGGAACCGACCGCGGTCGTCTTGCCGACACCGAACCCGCCCGCGATGATGATCTTCACCGGGGTCGGGGGCCGGTGCTGCGCGACCGGCTCAGCGGATTGCTTCGAGTCCACGAATGACCCTTTCGATCATGCTCAGATCTTGGTCGATGGCGGCGGCAGGACGCCGCACGACGACATAGCCCAAGGCGGCCAGGTCGGCCACCAACACTCGTGCCACCCCGATGTGCAACCGGAGCAACGCGGCGATCTCCGCCACCGACATGGTCGTGCGGCAGAGCTCCACGATGTCCCGGTGTTCGAACGTGAGGCCCTGCGGTGATCTCGCACCATGCGTGCTGGTCGCCACCTGGGCCTCGATCTCCAGCGACTGGTCCACCGGCTGTGCGCGCCCGGACGTGAGCAGGTACGGCCGGAGTCCCGAGACGTCACGCTCCGGCGGTTCCGCGGCACGGCTCACTGGGATCACCTCACATCGCGGCCCTAAACTCCGGCCGTGTTCCGGAGCTCTTCGATCAGCTGTGGGGTGAGCACGGAGCTGGCCCGGTTGGCGAACATCGCCATCTCGTAGGCGATCGTGCCCAGGCCGGCGTCCTTGGACGCCAGCACGCCGAGCGAGCAGCCGATGCTGATGGTGCAGACGAGAAGGTACCCACGCTCCATCTCGATGATGATCTTGTCCGGCATGCCGAGCGGGTGGCTGTCCGACACGCCGTTGGCGAGGCCGAGCATCGCGGACGCGATTGCCGCGAGCCGATCGGCGTTCTGGCGGGTCAGCTCGGCGGACTGGGCGATCAGCAGACCGTCCGCGGACACGGTGATCGCCGCGATCGCGCCGGCTGTGTTCTGCGCGAACCGGGCCACCAGCCAGTTGAAGTTCTGCGCTTCAACGCTGACTCCGGTGACGGGCTTGGTCATCAGGTGCTCCCCTTCGTCTGATAGGTCTCACGTCGCGTGGTGGTGGTCATCCGCCGGTTTTCCGGTAGGGCGGTGCCACGCCGGCGCGGGACAAGCCGTGGGTGAACTCGTCCAGCTTCGCGCGGTCCGCGGTGGGATCCCGCTCCTGCCACCGGGTGCTGACCCGGGCGGGTGGGCGGCCGGGATTCGCCACGCGCAGGCCCGGCGCCATGCTCTCGCCCGGCACCCGCCGCGAGAGTCCCGCCCGGGTGCCGTCCGGGGAGATCTCCCCCGCGGGCTGGGTGGCGGGAAACCGCTCGTTGGCCCGGGCGACGGCGGACTCGAAGCCCTCGAAGGCGCCTCGTTCCTGGGCGGCGTCCCGCTGCGCGTGCCGGCCGGGATCCGTGGGCAGCGGCCCCGTCTGCGGCCCGGTCGGCGGTCCCGTCGGCCGCCCCGGCGGAGCGGCTCCCGGCAGCTGCGCACCCGCGACCCGGCGACGTAGGCCACCGCGCTGCGCCACGGTCGTCTCCTGCGCTCCGTTCCCCGACCCGTTGCCTGCCATATTGCTCACCCCACTCGCCATCGCGGCCACCGTCGTCTCGGCGGTACCCATCGCACCGGTCATCGGCCCGGCGGAGTCGGCCAGGTACGCCGGCTCCGCCGTGGGTTCCGGGGCGGGCCCGGGGAACCACTGGAACCCCTGCGAGAACGCCGCCGGGATCTTCACCCCCTCCGGCAGCAGCTGGGCGTCGAGCGAGCTTTCCTGGATGGCCGGCTGCGGTGCCGTCTGGGGCTCGTCGTTGCGGTGGAACCGGTCCTCGGGGATGACGACGTCGACGGTGACGCCGCCGCCGTCGGTCGTGGCCATCGCGACGGTCAGGTGGTGGCGGCGAGCCAGCCGGCCCACCACGAACAGCCCCAGCATGCTGGTCGGCGCGATGTCGAGCCGCTCGCGGGCCACCAGCCGCCGGTTCTCCTCGGCCAGCCGATCGTGGGGCATGCCGATGCCGTGATCGATGATGTTGACCAGGCACGAGCCGTCGACGAGCAGCCGCGTACCGACGTCGACCGCGGTCTCCGGCGGCGAGTAGGAGGTCGCGTTCTCGAATAACTCGGCGAACACCAGCACCAGGTCCGGCCCGATCGCGCCGTCCAGCGTGATGTCGACGACCTCGTCGAGCCGGACCCGTTGGTAGTCCTCGATCTCCGCGAGGGCCGACCGCAGGGCGGTGGTGAGCTCCATCGGGCCGTACAGCTTGGTCTCGTTGCGGGTGCCGGCGACGACGAGCAGGTTGTCGGCCGTGCGGCGCAGGCGGGTCGACAGGTGGTCCAGCCGGTAGAGGCTGCTCAGCAGCCGGGTGTCCTGCTCGTTTCGCTCGAGCTCGTCGACGAGCGTGAGCTGGCGACCGACCAGGTTCTGCGTCCGCTGCGCCACGTTGGCGAACATCATGCTGACGTTCTGCCGGGTGACGGCCTGCCGTTCCACGAGCATCGTCGCGGTCGCCTGGACCCGGTTGAACGCCTGGGCCAGCTCACCGACTTCGTCCCTTGTGGACACCTCGATCGCGGCGAGCCGGGGCACCTGCCCGCTCGGCAGCTCGGTGTCGGCCACGCGCACCAGCTCGGTGTCGGCGAGCGTGGCCACGTCACTGGCGGCCCTGGTCAGCCGCTTCATCGGGTTCGCGATCGACCGGCTGACGGTGACCGCGAGCAGGGCGACGAGCGCGAAGAGCAGCGCGACCGCGCCACCGACCAACCACGCCACGGTGGCCGCGCCGTCGGCCCGGCTCTGCGCGGCGGCGGTGATCTGGGAGGTCACCTGGTCCTGCACGACCTCGCGGAGCTTCGACTGCGCGCCGACGGAGTTGAACGCGGACGCCGCGAACGAGTCGGACTCGCTCGCGTTGCGTTGCTCGGGGGCGCGCTCGATCAGCGTCTCCACCGCCCGTGCCTCGTCGCCCTGCTCGACCGCGACCACGAGCCCGGCCTGGTCGATGTCGGACTGCTGGACGAACCGCACCGTCGAGATCTGCGCCTCGGCGATCGCGTCGTCCAGGATCGGCTGGCCGGCCTCCCTGTCGGTGGCGGCGATGATCAACGCCATCCCGGCCAGCGTGCCCTGCTCGTTGGCTCGCAGCAAGGCCTCGAGCGCGGTGAGCTGCCGGGTGCCCTCGGCGTCGCTGCCCTGCTGCGGGACCAGCCGCAGCGCGTCGATGAGCGCGTTGTCCGTGGCGAGGTAGGTACGGGCGACGCTTTCCTGCGTCGCGGCCCGGTCCAGCACCGACTGGCGCAGGCTGTCCAGCGCGCCGACGGCCTCGAGCGCCTGTGTCAGCTCGTCGGACGCGTCCTCCCCCAGCGCCGCCTGCACCTGCTCCACCCGCTCGTCGACGGCCTCGTACTGCCGGGTGACGACGTCCCGGTTGGTCACGCCGGCCAGGTACGCCGACATCACGAGCCGTTCCCGCTGTAGCTGGGAGACGAGGGCGCCGAGGTCACGCGTCTGCCCGGACAGGCCGGCCGTGCGCGCCGCGGATCCGGCGTTGTCGATCTGCACGGTCACGAACGGGACGGCCACCAGGAGGATGGCGGTCAGCGGGAGCGCCAGGAGCAGGTTCAGCTTCCCGCGGATGCGCAGCCTGCTGAGGATCCCCCGCGCGGCGCCGCCGTACCTGGCCAGCTTTCCTGGTCGACTCATCACTTCCCCTTGGTCCCCGGGCTGGTCACCGTGCCGTGGTGCTGGGCCCGGACGAGGTCCTCGAGCGAGGCACGGAGCTCGAGGAAGTCCTTCGCGTGCTTGATCGCCAACTCCCGGCCGTCCGGCAGCGGCACCTCCACCCGGGCCGCGATCCGCCCGGGGTCCGACGCCAGCACCACGACCTGCTGGCCGAGGAACACGGCCTCCTCCACGTCGTGGGTGACCATGAGCACGGTGATGCCGGTGTCCTGCCAGATCTGCCTGATGAGCACCTGCATGTCCTCCTTGGTCTGCACGTCGAGCGCGCCGAACGGCTCGTCGAGCAGGAGGACCTCGGGCTCACAGGCGAGCGCCCGGGCGATCGCGACGCGCTGCTGCTGCCCGCCGGAGAGCTGGCCGGGGAGCGTGCGCGCGTACTCGGTGAGGCCGGTCTCGGCCAGGTACCACGCCACGCGACGCTTGCGCTCGGCTCGTTTCAGCGCGAGCAGCTCGAGTCCGAACGCGACATTGCGCTCCACGGTGCGCCACGGGTACAGCGAGCTGGACTGGAAGACCAGGCCGCGGTCCGGGCCCGGACCGGTGACGGGCGCGCCGTCGAGCAGGATCTCCCCCTCGGTCGGCGCCGCCAGTCCGGCGACGAGCGAGAGCAGCGTCGACTTGCCCGACCCGCTCGCGCCGAGCACGCTGAGGAACTCGCCGCGCCGCACGCGCAGGTTGACGTCGTCCAGCGCGCGCTTCGTGCGGCCGCGGACCCGGTAGTCCTTGACCACCCCACGCAGTTCGAGCATCCGGGGCTCGTGCTCGGCGTCCGGCGGCGTGGCCGTGGCGACCTCCACGCCGTCCCGCAGGCCGTCCCTCACGCCGCCCATCGGCCCACCCACGTTCGCAGCAGCCGTAACAGCACGTCGGTGGTGACGCCGATCAGCCCGAACACGACGAAGACCACGAACATCTCGTCGATCCGGGAGAAGCGCTGGGACTGCATGATGCTGCGGCCCAGGCCGTCCGTGGAGTTGACCACCTCGGCGATCACGAGCAGCATCCAGGCGCCCGCGACGTTGACCCGGGTCGCGTCGATCATGCCGGGCAGCGCGTGCGGCACGATGACCTTGCGCAGGACCTCGCCCTGCGTGGCGCCGAGCGTGTAGGACACGTCGATCAGCTTGCGTGGCACGTTTCGCGCGACGTCCGCGGTCATCAGCGTGCTGAAGAAGACCGTGCCGACGAACACGAGGGCGATCTTGGGCTCCTCGTCGAGGCCCAGCCAGATCACGAACAGCGGGATGAACGCCGGCGCGGGCAGGTAGCGCAGCAACGCGATCAACGGTTCGAAGAGCGCCTGGCCCGCCCTGTAGGTGCCGATCAGGATGCCGAGCGGCAGGGAGACCAGCAGGGCCAGGCCGAACCCGTAGAGCACCCGCTCGGAGGACGCCCACAGGTCCTCGAACAGGTCACCGGAGGAGACCATCTCGATCCCCGCCGCCAGCACCGCGCCCGGCGAGGGCAGGTACCGGGGCAAGGCCACCTCGGTCTCGGTGAGCACCCACCACGTCACCGCCGGAACCAGGAACGACAACGTCATCAGGATCCAGCGCGCCCGCCGCGAGATCGGCGTGCGGATGGCGATCAGTTGCCGTGGTGGGCGCGGCGCGCGCCGCCGCGGCAGCGGCGCCCATGACTGCCGCGCCGACGGCGGC
>NZ_JBOHGB010000240.1:0-6685 GCF_050699935.1 Actinophytocola sp. | reverse complement strand
GGTTTCTGCCCGGCTACCGCAGCGGTGGCTCCTGCGCGGGGCCGCCGCGCGGCATCCCGCCACCGGGAGCGGTGGCGCCGGGCGTCTGGTCGGGTGGCATCGGGTGACCGGCGGACACGGGCTGGGTCGGCTGCCCGGCCGGAGCCCCGGCACCCGTGCGCGCGGCGT
The DNA here is from genome assembly GCF_050699935.1 of Actinophytocola sp. NCBI lineage: Bacteria > Bacillati > Actinomycetota > Actinomycetes > Pseudonocardiales > Pseudonocardiaceae > Actinophytocola > Actinophytocola sp. The sequence goes on along the minus strand of NZ_JBOHGB010000240.1, from coordinate 6,517 downwards.
CCTCGCGGCCGCGCTGGTAGGCGTCCGTGACGGCCTTCGCGTGCGGGATCTCGTCCTCGGCCCGGTTCAGCCAGCGGTCCCAGCGCGCCTGCATCGGCCGCACGAGCCCGCCGCCGACGCCGACGACCGCGATGCCGCCGATCGTCGCCAGCACGGCGATCAGCACCGGCAGCGTGACGGTCGTGGCCACGCCGATCTGGTTCAACGCCGCGATGATGCCGAGGCCCCAGATGAACACCGAGGCGAGCGTGCCGAGCAGGGGCCCGTAGGACAGCCCGGACAGCACGTTCCGGACCAGGTCGCGGGCCGCGGTGGCGATCGCGCCGGCCACCACGATGATCACGACGGCGACGATGGCCCGCGGCAGCCACGCGACGATGCCCGTGAGCACCGCGCTGACGGGGTTCGGGCCCCACACGCCGAACGCGATCTGCAGCGTGATCAGCAGGAGCGCGTAGTAGACGAGCTTGGCGATGATGTCCGAGGCGTCGTACTTGCTCCGGGCCAGCATCCGCTGGATCCCACCGCGCTCGACCACCCGGTCGAACCCGAGCCGTTCCAGTACCTTGTCGACGGCCTTGGCGATCGCCTTCGCGATCAGCCAGCCGATCAGCAGGATGATCAGGAACGCCAGCAGCTTGGGCACGAATGTGGCGATCGAGCTCCACGCGTTCGAGATGCCCTGACCGAAATCGATGTCCGGCACCGCCATCGCCTCCTTCCCAGGCGTGACGAGCACGTCCGGGGCTGGACATGCCGTGCCGAAGGTCTACCCGCGGTCGCATGAAGCCATGCATCACGGCGGCCAGAACACCTGATCGCGTGATCTCGCACCCGTCGAGCCGCTGGTCGGTTCCTTCGAGACGGTCATCGGCTCCGCAGGCCGGCCACCGCGACCATGGTCACGGCCGCGACCGTCGCGACGACCGCCGCCAGGGCCCGCCGCGAACGCGCGGGCACCACCGGTGGCAGGGTCGCCGGCACGGATGCCGACTCCACCGCCCCGCGGTACGCGGCCAGCCACGCCGAGGCCTCGTGCGGATCACAGCCGCATGCCCGGACGAACGCGGCGACGAGCGGCCACCGGGGCAGCTCCTCGCGGGCCAGCGCGGTCTGCAGCGTGCTGCGTGGCAGCACGTCACCACATCGCTCGGCACGCCGTTCCAGGGCGCGGTACGACAGCCCGGACCTGGCCTTGAGCCGGCGCATCGCGGCGACGAACTCTCTCGAACCGCTCTCGTGTGGTGTGACACTTTGAGACGATGTGTCATGACAAATGGCGCTCACGTCGGCTCCCACGGTCCTGTGTGGATCGGTTCGAGCATGTTGCCCGGGCCGTGCCGCGGCAAGCCGGCGTTGGCCATCGGACAGATCCGGACACCAGGGGGGACACGTGCGGACACCGCATCCCGGGGAGGCCGGCACCCTCGCCGAGTTCGTCGACCTGCTGCGTGAGCTGCGCCGGTGGGCGGGGCAGCCGTCGCTGCGCCGGCTGCGCCAGCTCGCCGGGACGACGACCGACAGCGCCGGCCGGCTCATCGACGCGTTGCCGGCCAGCACCGTCTCGGACGTCCTGCGCCGTGAGCAACTGCCACGGATGGAGTTCGTCCGCGCATATGTCACGGCCTGCCTGCTGGCCCGCGATCGCGGCGAGGAGGAGATCTCCGCGTACCTCGAGCAGTGGCACGAGGCGTGGTCGCGAGTGGCCGGTCGAGAAGGCGCCGCCACGCAGGGCGACCGGCCGGCCACGCCCCGGCAGCTGCCGGCCGTCGCGGCCGGGTTCACCGGTCGCGACGACGCGCTCGCCGAGATCACCAAGTGGTTCACCGGCGGCAACCGCGATCGCGGCAGCGGCACCGTGCCCACGGTCGCGATCGCGGGTGCCGGCGGAGTCGGCAAGTCGGCACTGGCGGTGCGCGCCGCCCACCAGCTCGTCGGCACGTTCCCCGACGGCCAGCTCTACGTCGACCTGCACGGCGCGACGTCCGGGTTGCCGCCGCTGCGGGCCGAGGCCGTGCTCGGCCGCTTCCTGCGCGCGCTCGGCGTCCGCGCCCGGGCCGTTCCGTCCGAAGTGGACGAGGCGGCCGCGCTGTTCCGTTCGCTGCTCGCCGGTCGCCGGATCCTGCTGGTGCTGGACAACGTCGCCGACGAGGCGCAGGTGCGGCCGCTGCTGCCGGGGACGCCGGGATGCGGTGCGCTGCTGACCAGCCGGCAGACGCTGACCGGGCTGTGCTGCGCCAGCCACCTCCGGCTCGACGTGCTCACCCCGGGCGAGGCGACCGCGTTTCTCGGCCGGCTGACCGGAGCCGACCGCGTGGCGGCCGAGCCGGCGGCCGCCGACGCGGTGATCAGCACGTGCGGCCGGCTGCCGCTGGCACTGCGCATCGCGGGTGCCCGGCTGGCCGCGCGGCCGGGTTGGTCGCTGGCGCATCTCGCGGAGCGGCTCGCGGACCAGCGTCGCCGGCTGGACGAGCTGGAGGGTGCGGACGCCGGCGTGCGCGTCGGCTTCGGCGTGTCGTACCGGCAGCTGCGCGAGAGCTGCGATCCGACCGACCAGGCGGCGGCTCGCCTGTTCGTGTTGCTCGGCCTGTGGGACGGGCCCGACATCAGCCTCGCGGCCGCCGCGTGCCTGGCGGCGGAGGCACCGTCGGTGGTCGAGCACCGGATGGAGCGCCTCGTCGACGCCGGCATGCTGGAGACCGCCGTACCCGGCCGGTACCACCTGCACGACCTGCTCCGGTTGTACGCCAGGGAGCACGCGCTCGCCGAGCATCCGGAGACGGCGCGCACCGCGGCGCTGGAGCGGATCGTGCGCTACTACACGGCGACCGCGTGGGAGGCGAGCCGCTGGCTGATGAGCGGCGGTACCAGCCGGGCGGAGCGGCTCGACGAACGCTGGTCGACCGGCGGCGAGGGGCTCACGAGCTCGGAGTCGGCGGTCGAGTGGCTCGAGGCGGAGCGGGCGAACCTGCTCTCCGCCGCCGCGCAGGTCGCGACCGTGCCGGCGATCGCCGGCGCGGCCCTGCAGCTTTCGCACGCCCTGTTCGGGTTCTACTACCTGCGTGGTTCGTGGCCCGACTGGCTGGCGCTGTACCGCGCGGCGTGGTCGGTGGCAGAGCGCACCGGGGACCTGGCCAGTCAGGCGCAGCTGCACAACGACCAGGCCGGCTTCCACACGGCCCACGGGCGCTTCGCCGAGGCGGAGGCCATCCTGCGGGACAGCCTGCGGACCTGGCGCCGGCTCGGGAACCTCGCCGGGGAGGCGGCGGTGCTGAACAACCTCGGAGCGACGATCGGGTCGCAGCGGCGGGCCGAGGGCCTGGAGTGCCTGCGGCAGAGCCTGCGGCTGCGGCGGCGAGCCGGCGACCGCGGCGGGGAGGTGCTGGCTCTTTACAACCTGGCCGAGGCCCACCTGGTGCGGGGCGACTACGCCGCCGCCGTCGACTGTGCCACGCAGGCGGTCGCCATCAGCGAGGCGACGGGCAACCGGTACGGGAAGATGCGTTCGCTCTGCAACCTCGCGAGCGCCCACACGCGGCTCGGCAACTGGGCGGACGCGATGCGATGCGTGGAACAGAGCCAGGAGCTCAACCGCCACATCGACAATCGCTCGGTGCGGGCGGAGAACCTCGACACCATGGGGCTCGTCCACCACGGGCAAGGGCGCTACGCGCACGCGATGGAGTGCTTCGCGGAGAGCCTGCGGATCTACCGCGATCTGAACAACTCGGTCCACGAGGCGCACGTGCTCAGGCATGTGGGAGACCTGCGCCGCGCACTCGGTCAACCGGAACGGGCCCGTGCCGCGTGGCGCGAGGCGCTGGAACTCTACGAACGGCTGAACCTCCCGAACGCCGACGACGTTCGTGACCTGATCGCCGGCACGACAGCGGGTAGGGGCGCCGAGGTCGGGGAAGGCGCCCCTACCCATGCCGTGGTGCTCGGTTGAGAGCTCAGGTCCTGCCGCGCGCGAGCGGAGCCCTGGCGAGGATTCTCGACCCCTCCATCACCAGTCCCTGGAACACGATTCCCTGATTCTCGCTGATATGCCTGGAGAACTGGTCACAGACCGTCCACCCGGCCTTCTTGCCATGGAAGTCGCGACATGAGCCGATCTCCAGCCGGTCGCTGTCGAAGGACACCTCGACGTGGTGTCCGTCGGCCTTGTAGTCCTTGATCCAGAACTTGTCCCCGTTGGGCTGGAAGCACGCGTTCACGCCGATGCCCCGGCCGTCCGAGCAGGACAGGCCGCCGGGTGGCGAGCCGGAGACGTTCTTCGATCTCGCCGCCATGGAGGTCGTCGCGGAGGCGGTCGCGCCGAAGAACGCGACGGACAGCACGGCGACGATCCCGATGATCGCGGAGATTCTCTTGATCATGAGTTTGTCCTTGTCTCGCAAAGGTCTCGGCCGCGGTCAGCGGATGCTGCCGGTCCCGGCGAGCTGCCAGTGCTGGTTGCGGCTGTCGTAGCCGACACGGCGGTAGGCCAGGTACCCGTCCGCGGTCCAACCCCCGCGCAGATTCGTGGTGATCGTGCCCGCGTTGCACGTTCCTGGAACGGAGCCGTCCGGAGTCGAGAGGTTGTTGACCTCCCAGGTGAAGACGCACGGCGAGTGGGACTTGCGCACGTCGTTGCGTTCCAGCCGGATCACGAGCGTGAACACGCCGAACAGGTTTCCGGGTGGGCTGTAGGTCTCCCACCAGATGTGCCGGGCGAACGCGTTGCGCTTGGCCTTCCCGTTCGAGGCGACGCAGAGCTCGAACATGATCCGCATCTCGCCCCCGGTGGCGAGGTGGTTGATCCATTTCTCCTGTGGCTTGCAGCGGTTGATCGCGGCGGCGGTGACATCTTCCGAGACATCCGCGGATGCCTGGGGGACCGCCCAGATCCCCACGCCCAACGCCACGGCGACGGCGGAGGTCAGGACTCGACGCCACCCTCGCGGACGTGACTTCTTCACTTCGCTCTCCTTAACTGGACAAAGGCCGAATGTGCCCGCCAGTGATCGCAGCAGCGGTGGCGGTGTCCCGCCAGTACGGGGCGACGTCCGGGACTGTCCCGGACAGGGATCGGCTCGGGCTGCCGGCGCCGCCCGCGCACGAGCCGGCCGGTCGTCGCCGCGGGTGATCACCCGGCCGTCGGCTAGGCTGCAAGGCACTGGTCTCGGACCAGCGCCGGCATAGCTCAATTGGCAGAGCAGCTACCTTGTAAGTAGCAGGTCAGGGGTTCGAGCCCCCTTGCCGGCTCCGATCCGGCGAAGTCCGGGAACGTCGACCGGCCCGGGCTCGACCTGCCGACACAACCGCCGACAAGACCTGTCGGCTTCCCGGCCATCCGTCGTCGAGGCGGCGTCCGCCCGAACCGGCGGCGGCCACTCACCGTGGTCGGCACGGTCACGTGGGCCAGGCCACGACGAACCGGCTTAACACTGGGCGGGTCCGCGCCGATGAGCCCTGGGATACCTTCGACGCGGCGATCGACATGGAGGTGACGGTCGTGTGGTTCGCGCAGCGGAACCGGTCCGCGCGGGCACACAATCCACCCCGGTTCGTCCGGGAGCGACGGGTCGACCCCATCGATCCGAACCCCGTGCAGGGGCCGGCCCTGCCCGACGAGGCGACCGTCCACTTCGTACTCGATCTCGCGATCCGCATCGGCGAGGTGCAGATGTCCGTCGGCGCCGGCGCGTCCGACGCCACGGCCACGATCATCGCCGTCGCCAACGCCTACGGGCTGCCCCACTGCGAGGTCGACGTGATCTTCACGTCGCTCACCGTCACGTGCCACCGCGGCGTCGACCACCCGCCGATCACCTCGCTGCGCGTGGTCCGCTCGCGCAGCCTCGACTACACCCGGCTGGCCCTCGTCGAACGGCTCGTGCGGGACATCACCCGCGGCCGCACCTCGGTCCGCGACGCGCACGTGTCGCTGAACAAGATCACCACCGCGCCGCACCCGTACCCGCGCTGGCTCGCCACGCTCGCCTACGGCGGGATGGCCGCGGCGGTCGCGCTGCTGCTCGGCGGCGACGCCGCGGTGGCGGCGTTCGCCGGGCTGGTCACGGCGCTGGTGGACCGGGTCGGCCGGCTGCTGAACCGGCGGGCGCTGCCGTTCTTCTTCCAGCAGCTCGTCGGCGGCGCGCTGGCCACCGGCGCGGCGCTCGCCCTGGTCACGAGCGGTGGGCTGGACGGCCAGCGGCCGACGTTGATCGTGGCGGCGGCCATCACCGTGCTGCTGTCGGGCCTGTCGGTGGTCTCGACCGTGCAGGACGCGATCACCGGCTACAACGTCACCGCCGCCGGCCGCACCATCGAGGTGTCGCTGATGACCGCCGGCCTGATCGCCGGCGTCGTGCTCGCGCTGAACGTCGCCGTCGGCCTGGGCCTGCCCGCGCAGGGGCTGGCCGACCCGTACGTCCCGTCCGTGCTGCGACTGCCCCTGCAGACCGTGGCCGGCGGTGCCGCGGCCGGCTGCTTCGCCCTGGCCAGCTACGCCACGCCGCGCGCCGTGCTGGTC
>NZ_JBOHGB010000239.1:0-6769 GCF_050699935.1 Actinophytocola sp. | reverse complement strand
CGGCCGCAGCACGGCGGTCAGGCGTGACCGGCGTGCGGCGAGCCGCTCGAGGGTGCCGGTGTGGCGGCGCGGATGGGACCGCTGGATCTGCCAGCTGGACTGCCAGGCGAGCAGCCCGACGAAGATCAGCAGGCCGAGCGTGACCACCGTGGGTACCTGGGTCAGCACCGGGTGCTCCCGCCAGGCCTCGCCGAACCACACCGCGGCGGTGGCCAGTGCGCCGGTGGCGTACAGCAGGGCCAGTGCGGCGAAGGACAGAAAGCCGGAGAGCACCATCACGGTGGCGGCCGTGCGGCGGCTCGCGCCGTGCGTGCGGAACTGTTTGAAGGCGTACGCCGCGGAGACCGCCGAGCCCGCGGGCAGGCCGATCGCGATGGCCGAGCGGCTGAAGGCGAGCGCGAGCGCGCGGCGGCGCGTCATGGCGACGCCGAAGGCGGTCAGCAGGCGGCGCTGCTGGCGGGCGAACATCGCGATCGCGGCGAGCTCGGCGGCGGTGGCGACGACGAGCCAGCCCGGGCCGGCGTCGCGGAGCGCGGTCGCGACGTCCGCGAGGCTCGGCAGCTTGTCGCGCAACGTCAGCGCCGCGACGGCGAACACCGCGAGCACCACGGCGACCCGCAGCATGGTCAGTGCTCGATGACGTCGTACCTTCCCCGCCATGTCCCCCTCCACGATTTCATCATGCGATGAACTCTCCTCCTCGCCGGCTGCCCGGTCAATCCGAATCCGTGCCCCAGTCGGGTGCCCGGCGGGAGAGGTGCGCCACAGGTCGTAGGGTTGGCCGGTGGCACGCAGCGATGGCAGGAACGACGACCAGCTCAGGGACATCAAGCTCACCCGCGGGTTTCAGGTGTGGCCGGCCGGCTCGGTGCTGGTCGAGTTCGGCAGGACGAGGGTGTTGTGCGCGGCGAGCGTGACCGAGGGGGTTCCGCGCTGGCGCAAGGGTTCCGGGCTCGGCTGGGTGACCGCCGAGTACGCGATGCTGCCGTCGGCGACGAACACCCGGGGTGACCGCGAGTCGGTCAAGGGGCGGATCGGCGGGCGCACGCACGAGATCAGCCGGCTGATCGGCCGGTCGCTGCGCGCGTGCATCGACCTGGCCGCCCTCGGCGAGAACACCATCGTGATCGACTGCGACGTGATCCAGGCGGACGGCGGCACCCGGACGGCGGCGGTCAGCGGTGGCTACGTGGCGCTCGCGGACGCGGTGACCTGGCTCGGCGCCGCCGGCCGGCTCGCCGACCCGCAGCCGCTGTCCTGCGCGGTGTCCGCGATCAGCGTGGGCGTGGTCGACGGTCGGGTGCGCCTGGACCTGCCCTACGAGGAGGACGCTCGCGCCGAGGTCGACATGAACGTGGTCGCCACCGACACCGGCACGATCATCGAGGTGCAGGGCACCGGCGAGGGCGCCACCTTCACCCGGTCTACTTTGGACCGCATGCTGGACATGGCGCTGGCCGGCTGCGCGGAGATCAACGCGCGGCAGGCCGCGGCGCTCGCCGAGCCCTACCCCGGCACGCTCCCCGAGGCCGCGCCGACGACCAAGGCGCGCTCGTGACGCAGGTGCTGCTGGCCAGCCGCAACGCGAAGAAGCTCGAGGAGCTGCGCCGGATCCTCGCGAGCACGGCGGACACGGCGGGTATCGAGGTGGTCGGCCTGGCCGACGTGCCGCCGTTCCCCGAGGCGCCCGAGACCGGCGCCACCTTCGAGGAGAACGCGCTCGCGAAGGCCCGCGACGCCGTCGCCGCCACGGGCCTGCCGGCCGTCGCCGACGACTCCGGCATCGCGGTCGACGCGCTGAACGGCATGCCCGGCGTGCTGTCCGCGCGCTGGGCCGGCGGCGCGAAGGACGACCTGGCGAACCTGACGCTGGTGCTCGAGCAGGTGGCCGACGTGCCCGACGAGCGGCTGACCGCGGCCTTCGTGTGCGCGGCGGCACTGGTTCGCCCGGACGGCACCGAGGTCGTCGTGCGCGGCGAGTGGCGGGGCACGCTGGCTCGCAAGCCCCGTGGCACCAACGGTTTCGGCTACGACCCGATCTTCGTGCCGGAGGGGGAGACGCGGACGTCGGCCGAGCTACCGGCGGCGGAGAAGGACGCGATCTCCCACCGCGGCCGCGCGCTGACCCAGCTCCTGCCTCAGCTGCGCGCCCTGTCCATGTAGCCCAGCCGGCCGGTCCGGCACTAGAGGCCCGGCAGGTAGCCGTGCATCGACGCCGCGGCCGCCGTGACCGAGCGCGCCGAGGCCTGCCACCCCGCGCTGAGCGGGTGCTCGCTGAGCAGCACGACGACGTACCGGAAGCCCGGCCCGGCCAGGCCCGTGCTGTGCAGCACCATCGCCCTGCCGTTGTTGCCCCAGCCCTGCTTGACCGCCCACTGGCCGGCCACCCCGTCCGGTATGCCGAAGTGCTGGTCGAACCCGTCCGCGGCGTGGCGCGGCGCCTGGGCGAGCGCGCCGACGACCAGCGTGCGGTCCGCCGACGGCAGCTCGAGCACGTGCTGGTAGATCCGCACCACGTCCCACGCCGTCAGCCGGACCTCGCCCCACTGGCCGGGCACCTCGGGCGGCCGCACGCCGTGGAGGCCGAGCTCGGCGCTGGTCCGCGTCACGAGCTTCGGGCCGCCCTCCCGGACCCAGAACATGCTCGCGAGCCCGTCGTCGGACGTGCGGAGCATGCGGGCGAGCCGCCGCCGGTCCTCGACGTCGGTGCCCCGGGCGAGCACGTCGACGGCGATGAGCAGCTTCACGAGCGAGGCCGAGCGGAAGGGCCGCTTGGCGTTGAGCTCCAGTGCGAACCGGCCCGTCGTGCGGTCATACACCGCGGCGCCGAGCGTGGTGTTCGGCTCCACCGCGGCCGCGGCGCTCGTGAGCATCCGGGCGGGAACGAGCCGGGGCGTGTCGGCCCCTGGCTTGGCCCCGTTCCGTCCCGGCGGGTGCGTCGGCCGCTTGGGCATCAGCGTGGGCGACACGCTCGTGGTCACGTCCGGCACCGGTGCGTGTGCCGGACCGCGCACGCTGCCACTGTCCGTCGCGGGGCGACCGCAAGCGGCGACGGCCAGGAGAAATGAGAGGACCAAGACGAGCCAGCGAATGCCACGGAGCGAATCGGTTCGCATGCCGTGAATACGCCGCCGTCTTTTGAGAAGTTGACCGGCCGAAATGGCAACTTCCACCACACCCGTGGCGTACGGTTCAGCTCGTCCTTACGTTGTCTCCTCCGTTTTCTCCGCGTCCCTTTCGTTATTTTCAGACGCCGATTTCCCTGCGCAGTTTCGCCACGTGTCCGGTCGCTCGCACGTTGTACATCGCTCCCGCGATCCGGCCCTCCGGGTCGATGACGAACGTGGAGCGGATCACACCGGTGATCGTGCGGCCGTAGTTCTTCTTCTCGCCGTAGGCGCCCCACTCGACGAGCACCTCGCGGCTCTCGTCGGACAGCAGCGGGAACGTCAGCTTCTCGTCGGCGACGAACTTCGCGAGCTTGGCCGGCTTGTCGGGGGAGATGCCGAGCACGGTGAAGCCGGCGTCGTTGAGCTCACCGAGGCTGTCGCGGAAGTCGCAGGCCTGCGTGGTGCAGCCGGGTGTGCTGGCGGCGGGGTAGAAGTAGACGACGACGTGCCGGCCGCGGAAGTCGGCCAGGGAGACGTCCTTGCCGGTGCTGTCCGGGAGGCGGAAGTCGGGCGCGGGGTCGCCGACGGAAAGGCGTTTCTGCTCTGTCATGAGGCCGACGTTAGCCTGCCGGTCAGACAACCCCGTCGTAGAGTTCGATGGCCGTGGAGGTGGGCTGGGCCGTGCGCACCGAGATCCGCACCGCGCAGGCCTTCTCGGGCACGGCGAACGCGACGTTGAAGCGCAGCGACTGGTCCGGCGCGACCTCGTCGGTGGCGCCCGAGACCCCGTTGTAACCCTGGGTCGAGTCGATCACCTGCTCGGTCGGCGCGCCGTCCACGGTCGCGGTGAAGGACAGCTGCGAGGGCCGGAACGCGATGCTGCCGCCGTTGTCGATGGCCACGTCGATGGCCACGGCGCGGCTGGATCGCGGGTACGCGGTGTCGCTCGGGGTGAAGGTCTTCGGTGCGGAAGCGGTGAGGACGACGTCCTTGTCGATCGACTTGCGGACCTCGTCGTCGGAGTCGCCGGTCGGGTCGGTGGCCGGGGGGTCGGCCGGCGACTCGGAGCGCTCGGTGGTCGGGCTCGTGGTGTGGGTCGGCTGAGCGGCTTCGGAGGGGTGTGGTACTCCGCAACCGGCCAGAGTCAGCAGTGCGCAGGCCGCGACCGCGAGTCTGGCGATCGGCACCGGCAGGTCCCTTCCCTGGGGTGATGTGTACGTCCGAATGCACTATTCCCGCGGCGAACCCGGCGCAGGGCCGATGAAGCGGACCTGGTGTCGTGCCGTGGCCGACCTGTGACCAGTCGGACACCGAAAGTGATCAACACCACGCCGCCGGGAGGAATACCGTCAGGCCGCCATCGCGAAGAACAACACGAAGACGGCGATGGTGATCAGCCACAACGCGATGAGCCACCCGAAGTCGCGCCACGGGGAGATGGCCTTGTTGTCGTCGCCCGGGACGTAGACCCCCCGTGCCTCGAACTGGTCGACGAGCTTGTCGAGGAGGCGCGGTGCGCGCATCGGCCGGCTCCTTTCGTGCCGGCCAATGGTCGCACGCGGTCAGCCGGCGGGCGGGATGGGGCCGGTCGCGTAGAAGGCCCGGCAGGCCCCGTCGACCGTCTCGGTGGCGACGTGGAGGACGGAGGCGCCGTCGGTGCTCGCGAGGACCGACGGGCTGAAGTTGCGGCAGCCCTCGTTGTTGGGGTCGGGGACCGGGACCGGGGCCGGGATCTCCCGCCAGGGCCCCTGCCCGAGGTTGTCGTTGACGAGCAGCGAGCGGCCGTTGCCGGGCGCGTGGGTCCCGTCGGCGTTCACGAGCATCTCGCTGGCGAGCACGAGCTGCCCCGACGGGCCGACGGTGACCGTCGGTGTGTGGCGCGGGTACTTGCCGTCCGTCGTCCGGATCCCGGTGCCGAGGTTGAAGGGGTCGCCGTAGTCCCAGCCGTCCGCCGAGGTGCGGAGGTAGGCGCTGCAGAGGGGTTCGTCGAGGTTGCAGACTTCGTAGACCATGAGGTAGGTGCCGTCCGGGAGCTGGCGGACGCCCGCCATGCCGGGCCGGACGTAGAAGTCGGCGTTCTTCACGGTGTCGCGCTTGTCGGTCCAGGTGACCCCGTCGGTGGAGCGCGCCTGCACGAGCTTCTGGTCGTGGTTGGGCTTGTCCGACTCGTCGGACCAGAAGGCCACCAGGTGCCCGTCGGCCGAGACGGAGAGCTCCGGCTCCCAGGCGTTGAACCTGTTGGGCTGCGTGGCGATGTCGGACTTGAAGGTCCACGTGCGACCGTGGTCACGGCTCTCCCAGAGGCGCTGTTTGACGCGCCGCTCGGCGTTGGGCAGGTTGTACCCGGCGGAGGTGGCCCAGAGCAGCGTGCCGGCCGGCATGTCGCCGATCTGCCGGGGGAGCTCGAAGAGGGTGGCGCAACACAGCCCCCGGCTGTCGGCCCCGGCGGGGTCGGTCACCGTGCCGACGTGCTGGAACGTGGCGCCGCCGTCGGTGCTCTCGACGATGATCCCGACACCGTCCCCGTCGACCACGCTGACGACGGAGCCGAGGATGCGCCCGTTGGCCGCCCCTGAATGCTCGAGCCGGATGACTCGCGGGTAGTAGGCGTCGCCGGAGTAGATCAGCTGCGGCGCCTGGCCTCCGTGCTGCTCACCCGACACCCCCGGCGCGACCACCACCAGCGTCGCGAGCGCCACAACGCCGGCCACAACCCCAGTCCGCATCCACACCACGCCCCGACTCGTGCTTGCAGTCCCGTTGGATGTTAACCAACCAGCGCCGGAATGTCGTGATCTCCGCCATGTGCGGGCGGACTACGCTGTGCCGCAGCGCCTCCGGCGCCCGGGGCCGTAGCCCAACGGCAGAGGCACTGGATTTAGGTTCCAGCCAGTGGGGGTTCGACTCCCCTCGGCCCCACCAAATGTGTCGGTACACGAACACCAGGGGTCGGGCCTGCTGAGGTGGTCTCGGCCCCTGTGTCGTGTTCGGCCGCAGTGCGCTGCTGGGGGATGCGGAAGGTGGGCACGAAGCGGTCGTTTCCGCTGATGGTGACGCGTGCGACCAAGGTTTCGACGAGGGTCTTCTGCTCGGTGACGCGGCCGGAGCGGACGATCTCGCTGATGTGCTGGGCGACCTGGTCGAGGGCGGCCGGGTCGGGCGCGGTGGGTTGTTCGGCGATCAGGTGTTCGAGTTCGAGCTTGCGGTCGCGGAGCTGTTGCCGCTTGGCGCGGAGGTTGGCGAGTCGCTGGTTGACGTCCTCGTCGTCGCCGTCGAGCTTGCCGTCCTCGAACGCGTCGAGGTAGCGGTCGATCTTCGCGGCGACGGTGGCGAGTTCGGCGTTGACGGTGGTGAGTTCGTCGGCGCGGGTGTCGTGGTCGGCGAGGTGGTCGTGTTGGGCGACGTCCACGGCCTGGGTGATGAGGTCGTGCCCGGTGCGGTAGAACTCGACGGCCGCGTCGAGGAGGGCTTGGTCCAGGTGGTCGGCGTTGAGGCGGGGCATGTCACACGCCTCGGTGCCGTAGCGCTGGAGGGTCCAGCAGGTGTAGTAGCGGTAGGTCTTGGTCTTGCCGGTGGCGCGGGTGCCGATCATGGATTTGCCGCAGCGGGGGCAGCGCAGTTTGCCGGAGGCGATGTAGTCGGAGGCGTTCGCGGCGCGG
>NZ_JBOHGB010000238.1:0-6799 GCF_050699935.1 Actinophytocola sp. | reverse complement strand
GCCTCGGGACGCGGCGATTCCGGGGCTGGAGGTCATCGGGGTGTCCGCCGGTGAGGAGTTCACCGCGGCCGGGTTCCGGGTGCGGGCGGTCGGTGGTCGGCACGCGGTCATCTACGGCGGCCAACCGGACTGCGCGAACCTCGGCTACGTCGTCGACGACGCGGTCTACCACCCGGGCGACTCGCTGCACGTGCCCGAGCAGCCGATCGAGACGCTGCTGGTTCCGGCCCAGGGGTCGTGGCTGAAGCTGGACGAGGCGATCCGCTTCGTCAAGGCGATCGAGCCGCGACGGACGTTCGCGATACACGACGCTCAGCTCAACGAACGCGGCCTCGGCAGCGTGAACGGCTGGCTCGCCGAGGAGACCGGCGACGGCTACCGGTACCTGAGGCCCGGCGAGTCGGTGTGAGACGGCTCAGGTCAGCTCCGCCAGGCGGGTGAGGGGAGTCGTCCACCGAGCCGCGGTGCTCGGCCCGCGCGACCGTGCGTCTTGTCGAGAACTCCGTGTGCCACCAACGGTTTCCGCTCCCGCGCCAGCCCGTCGAACCGAGTGATGCCGCCGGCGATGTCGCGGATCACGAGCAGCTACGGAGGCGAGGGCGTCGCGGCGTCGCGACGGCGATCGGCAACCCGCGCGGCCGTCAGCCCAGCTGGGTGACGGTGACGTGCTCGGTCGCGCGGTGCCGGTCCACCCGGTCGGGGTCGGCGTTCGAGACCTGGACGAGCGAGGCACCCGCGGCGAGCACGGACAGGAGACCCTCCAGGATCCCCTCGGGCACCGACCATTCCATTGTGGACAGCACCCGGGACTCCGCGACGAGGTCCTTGACCTCCGCCCGCCGCCGTGCCGCCGCAAGCACGTCGTCCACTGTAGACCCGGCGAGGCACGGCGTGGTGCCGGGAACCGGGGTGAGGGCGAGGAAGTCGTCGCCGTGCACGCGGGACTCGGCGATGTAGTCCACCGCGCCATCCGGCGTCATGGCGCCCAGGTCGCGGCCCATCGGGTCGAGCGACACGGCGGCCGCCGTCGAGGCGCCGAGCGCACTGGCGGCGGGCGGCACGAACGCGACGTCGGCACCGGCCGGGTCGGCCACCACCTCCGCCCCACACCACCACGCGCCGAGCAGCACCCCGGCGGTCTGCCAGTGCGCGGGCAGCAGCACCGCCACCCGCGAGCCCGGCTCCAGGTCGTGCTCCTCGACGAGCCAGTTCGCCGTCTTCGCCGCCCAGTTCCGCAGTGTCGCAGCGGACAGCTCCACGCGGCTCCCGGTCGCGTCGTCGTAGTGCGTGATCAGCGGGCGGCTCGGCGAGTACGGCCGTAGCAGGATCTCGGTGAGGCTCAACGGCACTCCACGGTCAGTCGACACAGGGCACGTCGGCCCGGCCGCCGGCCGAGGCCGGCGCGGTCAGGTCCAGCAGCGTCGGGCCGCCGAACCGAGAGGGCGTCGATGGCGGCTTGGCCGGCGCCGGCGGATCGCCGGACACCAGCCGCGCCACGTACTCGTGCACCGCCGGGACGTCGACCGTGATGATGCTCTGCCCCCGGTCGTTGCGCGCGCCGACCCCCGTCACGGGGATGGTCACGAACCGGACCCGGCCACTCGCGAGCGCCCGCACCTGGTTCACCAGCTCGAGGAAGTGCAGCCCGTCGTCCATCACGACCGTCTTGGACACCGCGTCCTCCAATGCGTTCAGCTTCGCGTTGTTCGTCAGCACGTCGCTGGTCAGCACCTTGTCCATCGCCGACGCCAGGAACGTCTGCTGCCGCACGATCCGGTCCAGGTCGCCACGCGGCAGGTTCTTGCGCTGACGCACGAACGACACCGCGTCGCCGCCTCGCACGGTCTGCGGACCCGCCGCGAACTCCGCGCCGGAGTCCGGGTCACTGGTCGCCTGGTTCAGGCACACCTCCACGCCGTCGATGACCTCGGTGAGCAGGTAGAACCCGTACAGGCTGACCTCGGTGTAGTGGTCGACACGCACGCCGGTCAGCCACTGCACGGACTGGATCAGCGCGGTGCGCGCGGCGTCGTCGGACTCGCGGGAGATCTTCTTGCTGTCCGTCTCGCCCTCGTCGCGGAGCTTGCGCTCGGTCAGCGTCTTCGTGATGCCGAAGGCGCCGTTGATCTTCTCCTCCTTGTCGAGGCCGGGCACCTTCACCGACGTGTCGCGCGGGATGGAGATCGCCGCGCCGCGGCCGCCGTCGCGCGGGACGCGCAGCAGGATCAGCGTGTCGGTGTTGAGCCCCTCGGTCGCCTCGGTGCGCAGCTCCCTGAGCAGCTCGTCGGACAGCGGGTTGCCCTGCATGTCGGTGCGGCTGTCGTTGCCGACGATGAGGATGTCGTTGGCCCCGTCGTCCGGGGCGGGCGCGTGCCCACCGGAGTGCGCCTCGGTGAGCGCGTCCGTCGTGTTCTTGCTGCTGTCCAGCTCGTCCACGCGCAGGTACACCATGGACATCGCGGCGAGCACGGCGGCGGAGACCAGCCCGACGAACAGGCGGCCGAGCACGAGCAGCGGCGAGATCCGCCGTCGCGGCCGTACCGGCGCCGGGGTCCGCTCCTGCTCGTCGACCGGCTCGAGGTCGTCGGGCCACTCGCGGACCGAACCCACGGCGGCGGCGTACGTGGTGGGATCGTTCGGTCCAGGCGTTCTCCGCACCCGACTCACCTCCCCCGGCAACGGCCCCGATCCAGGCTAACCGCTGCGCGGCGGCAGCCCGGTATCTTTGAGCAGTCGCTCACCACTTGGGTGACGTTAACCAGTTCACGCAGGTGCCCCCACTCGCGTCAACTAGTTCACGCAGTTGACCCCGCCCGCGTTGAGCACCGGCTTCGGCTCGGGTGACGGGGACGGCGGCTGGCCCGGCGACGTGGACGGCTGCAGCTCGACCACCCGGTCGCCGGCCAGGCCCGCGTTGGGTGCCTGGTAGTCGGTCCCGACCACGATGTTCAGCAGCCCGGGCTGCTGGCCCGCGTCCTCGATCAGCGAGAACGCGCCGCCGAGCTGGTCGGCGGCATACCGCGCGAGGTTCCGCTCACCGGGCGCGAAGCTGATCGCCGACCCGTTCTGCACCGTGGTGTCCCCGATGTCGCCCGGGTTGAAGCCCTGCTGGGCCAGGCGGTCGCGTACCGAGGCGGCGAGCCCGTAGGTGTTGGAGCCGTTGCGCACGTCCACGGTGACCAGACCGAGCGAGGGCCGGTCGCCCTCGTTCGGCGGGGCGGTGCCGGACGCGGGCGGGGTGGTCGTGGTGGTCGGCGCGGCGGAGGAGCTCTCCTCCGATTGCTCGTCGGCGGTCAGGGATCTGACGAACCGCGCCACCTGCGTCGGGTCGACCTCGAGGACGTCCGCGCCGCCGATGTTGGCGTCGCCGACCACGGGGATCGTGTAGAAGTCGATGCCCGAGCTGGTGAGCCCCGACATCTGGCCGGCGAACGTGGACAGCTCCCAGCCGTTGCTGAGCACGACCGACTTCTGCACGGCCTTGACCAGCTCGCGCACCTGCGTCGGGTTGGTCAGCATGTCGGCGGAGAGCACCTTGTTGGCCAACGCGCCGAGGAACGCCTGCTGGCGCACGATCCGGTCCAGGTCGCCGCCCGGCAGCCCGTGCCGCTGCCGGACGAACGCGAGCGCCTTGCGGCCCGCGATCGTCTGCACGCCCTTGAAGAACTCCGCTCCCGACAGCGGGTCCTCGGTGGCCTCGTTGAGACAGACGTCCACGCCGCCGATCGCCTTGGTCACCTCGTAGAAGCTCGCGAGGTTCACCTCGGCGTAGCGGTCGATCGTCACGGCCTTGCCGATCAGCTCCTGCACGGTGGCGATCAGGTTCTTGCGACCGACCACCGTGGCCTGCGCGTCGAGCTCCTTCTCGTTGTCGACCTTGTCGGCCAGGTCCTCGCGGGCGTCGTTGTAGGCGTAGGCGAACGCGGAGTTGAGCCGGTGCTCGCCGAAGCCGCCGGCGAGCTCGACCCAGGAGTCGCGGGGAAAGGAGATCGCGATCGCCCGGGTCCCGTCGACCGGGATGTGCACGAGGATCATCGTGTCGGTGTTGCGCTCGCCCTCGCTTTCGCCGGCATACAACAGATCGAGCACCTCGCGCGAGAGCGGGTTGCCGTAAGCGTCGGTTCGACTGTCTATGCCGACCAGCAGCATGTCCACTGCGCCGTCCAGCGGAATGCGTTGGTTCTCGACGTCCTTGTCGATCACCTCGGTCGTGACCGTTCCGTCGTCGACGTCACCGACGGCCCACCAGCCGTAACCCATGGTCCCCAGCACGGCGACGGAAGCCAGCGCGACGATCGCCCGCGCCGTGTTTCGCCCCGCTCTCCGCCACCCGCCGCTCGCCTGTGGATGAGCAGCGATGACCTGCGTACGTTCGTCCACGCACGCTCCTCCCAGTCCCCCGACGGACCTGACCAGTAGAATACCGGGGTGTGACCCCGGTAGCAGGTGTCTCCCTGTTGACTAGTACGCAATAGTGCCCCTCGAGGGTTTACTTCTGGGTGAAGGAAATTGGTGGAGCCTGTATGCGGGTGTTGGTCACCGGCGGTGCCGGGTTCATCGGGTCGCACTACGTCCGGAAGGTCCTGGGCGGCGCCTACGACACGCTGGCCGACGCCCAAGTGGTGGTGCTCGACAAGCTCACCTACGCCGGTTGCGAGTCCAACCTGGAGTCCGTGCGGGACAACCCCCGGCTGCGCTTCGTGCGCGGGGACATCTGCGACCGTGAGGTCGTCCGCGACCTGATGTCGGGCACCGACCTCGTCGTGCACTTCGCCGCCGAGTCGCATGTGGACCGGTCGATCATGGGCGCGGCCGACTTCGTCATGACGAACGTGGTCGGCACGCAGACCCTGCTGCAGGCGGCTGTGGACGCGGGCGTGCGCAGGTTCGTGCACATCTCCACCGACGAGGTGTACGGCTCGATCACCGAGGGCTCGTGGACCGAGGACCACGTGCTGGAGCCGAACTCGCCGTACGCGGCGTCGAAGGCCGGTGCGGAGCTGATGGCGCGGTCGTTCCACCGCACCCACGGGCTGGCGGTGTGTGTCACGCGGTGCTCGAACAACTACGGACCGCACCAGTTCCCGGAGAAGGTCATCCCGCTGTTCGTCACCAACCTGCTGGACGGCAGGAAGGTGCCGCTCTACGGCGACGGGCTCAACGTGCGCGACTGGTTGCACGTGGACGACCACTGCTGGGGCATCCAGCTGGTCGCCGACTCCGGCCGGCCGGGGGAGATCTACAACATCGGCGGCGGCACCGAGCTGACCAACCGCGAGCTGACCGAGCGGCTGCTCGCCGCGTTCGGCGTGGACGAGTCCATGGTGGAGCGCGTGCCCGACCGC
Organism: Actinophytocola sp.; assembly: GCF_050699935.1. Lineage (NCBI taxonomy): Bacteria > Bacillati > Actinomycetota > Actinomycetes > Pseudonocardiales > Pseudonocardiaceae > Actinophytocola > Actinophytocola sp. The sequence goes on along the minus strand of NZ_JBOHGB010000238.1, from coordinate 1,454 downwards.
AAGGCACACGACCGGCGCTACTCGGTGGACATCACCAAGATCTCCACCGAGCTGGGCTACCGGCCGCTGGTGTCCTTCGAGGAGGGTCTGGCCAGCACGATCGCCTGGTACCGGGAGAACCGGGACTGGTGGGAGCAGCTGGTGGACCGCGCGAAGCTGCCAGGAAGTTGACATGTCCCTGGCGCTCCTCGTTCCGGGCGGGACCGGGCAGCTCGGGCGTGAGCTCGCCGCGAGCGCGCCGGTGGGTGCCGAGGTGCACGCGCCCGGGTCGGCCGAGCTGGACGTCACGAACGTGGGTGCGGTCGTCGAGGCGGTGAAGACCTTCGCCGGGACCGCGACGCTGCCGCCGGTGGTGGTCAATGCGGCCGCGTACACCGCGGTCGACGCGGCGGAGTCCGACGCCGGCCGGGCGTTCACGGTCAACGCGGACGGACCCCGGGTGCTGGCCGCCGCGTGCTCGGCACACGGCGTGCCGCTGATCCACGTGTCCACCGACTACGTCTTCCCCGGTGACGCGGACAGTCCATATCGGACGGACGCGGAGCTGGGGCCGCGGTGTGTCTACGGTGTCACGAAGGCGGCGGGCGAGGATGCCGTGCTCAGATCCGGCGCGCGGGCGTGGGTCGTGCGCACCGCGTGGGTGTACGGTGCGCACGGCGCGAACTTCGTGAAGACGATGGCCCGACTGTCCACTACGGACGATACGGTGTCCGTTGTGGACGACCAGTGCGGGTCGCCGACGTGGACGCGGGACCTGGCGGCCGGGTTGCTCGAGCTGGCCGGGCTGGTGGCGGGAGGCAAGGAGCCACCGCCGGTCCTGCACGCCACGGGCGGCGGCGAGACGACGTGGTACGAGTTCGCCCGCGCGGTGTTCACCGAGCTCGGCGCGGATCCGGCGCGCGTGCGGCCCGGCAGGACGGAGGACCGCCCCCGACCGGCACCCAGGCCCGCGTACTCGGTGCTGTCCGGCGAGGAGTGGCGGTCGGCCGGCCTCACTCCACTGCGCTCATGGCGGGAGGCCTTGGCGGCGGCGTTCGCCGAGGACGGGGACGCGTTTCGGGGGTAGGGGCGGCCTCCGGCCCCCCGGGATCCAGCGTACCGACAAGGACCGACAGTTCCGGCACAGTCGCCTGAGACCCGTGCACAACGCAGCCACCCAATCCGCGAGTCCCCCACTCCCGCACGCGAGTCGCCTGCTCTCCGCACCCGCGTGTCCAACGTTCCGGACCCGCGTGTCCAACGTTCCGGACCCGCGAGTCCAACGTTGCCGGTCCGCGAGTCCGACATTCGCGAACTCGTGGAGTCGCGGTGGCGCGACTCCATCGGGGACCTGCGGGGGTTCGGAGCGTTGGACTCGCGGGTTCTGAGGGTTGGACTCGCGGGTTCTGAGGGTTGGACTCGCGGGTTCTGAGGGTTGGACTCGCGGGTTCTGAGGGTTGGACTCGCGGGTTCTG
>NZ_JBOHGB010000237.1:0-6837 GCF_050699935.1 Actinophytocola sp. | reverse complement strand
CCGTACGCGCGACCCGGTGGCGCCGTGCGGCCGGCCAGTCCCCCGCCGCGCCGCCGTTCCCGGGCCAGCCGGCGTAGCTCAGCCGTCGTCACCGTTGGTGATGTCGGCGCCGAGGCGCAGCGCGTCCCGGGAGACGTCGTCCAGCACGTCCTGCGTGCCGCTCTCGTCCTTGTTCGTCTTCGGGTCGTAGTCGGACTCGACGATCGTGACCCGGGTGCCGCGCACCTCCGACGCGTAGCCGTCGTTGCCGCTGAGCGTGTCCAGCCCCTTGACCTTCACCTCGCCCTCGCGCACGAGGTCGTTGACGTTCCCGGAGCCGTCCTCGTCCGTTTTGTCGCGCAGCGCCTCGGCGGTGGCCGCGTCGGCCATCTCCACGACCGAGACCGACGTGTAGATCGTGCGGCCGTCGACCGAGGTCGTGAACACCGAGCGGGTGAGCCGCTCGCAGGAGTTCTCCTCCAGGAACTGCTTGGTGTCCCCGTACGCGTGGTCCCCGCACGCCCCGTTCACGCGCGGCGAGTCGAGCTCCTGGGTGAACTCGTACTTGCCCGCGCTCTGCTGCTGGGTGGTGCCACCGCCGTACCCGGTCGGCGACCCGTCGCCGTCGTCGATCTGGATGTACCACCAGACGGCACCCGAGACCACGGCCACGGCGATCAGGCCGATGATGCGCAGCGTCCACGCGAGCGCCGAGTTGTCCCGCGGCGCCTGCTCCTCGGGACGGAACTGGATCGGCGGCGGGCGCTGCGACTGGTTGTCGGGCCACGGCGATTGGCCCGAGTGATAGGGAGCCGACACGGCCGACACGGTAACCGTACAAACCTCGCCAAACCAGGGCGAGGTGTCGGTCGGGCCGCGCTCAGCGCGTGCTACCGACCACGAGGTCGACGTCGTCCAGGGTGTTGTACAGGTGGAACGACAGCCGGGTTCGACCCGCCCGCATGGCACCCACCACGCCCGCGTCGGTGAGCCTCCGCGCCTGGTCAGCGGTCAGGTCGACGCTGATGATGGCCGATCCCCCGGGCGGGCGGCCGAGCCCGGCGAGCGTGGCGTCGGCGAGCCCCACGCAGTGGTCGCGGATCTCGGCGAGGTCGAGGCCGGCGAGCCACGGCACGGTCGCGGCGGCGCCGAGGTGGGCGAACCAGACCGGCGAGAGGTCCAGCCGGCGCGCGTCGGTGGCCAGGCGCAGCGGCAGGCCGTAGATGCCCTCCCACGGGTCGGCGGCGGCGTACCAGCTCGCCGCGTGCGCCACGAGCCGCTCCAGCGCGTCCGGGCGGCCGCCGAGCCAGGCCGCGCCGCGTGGGGTCAGCAGCCACTTGTACCCGGCACCGACGACCCAGTCCGCCCAGCCGAGGCGCAACGGCAGCCAGCCGGCGGCCTGCGTCACGTCGAGCAGCACCGGCTTCCCGGCCGCGCGCAGGCCGTCCAGGTCCACCACGGAGCCGTCGGCGGACTGCACCACGCTGACCGCGACCAGGTCGTGATCGTCCACATGGGACAGCAGCTCGCCGGGTGGCACCTCGGTCACCGGCATCCCCTGCGCGGCGAAGGGAAACGTCACGCTGGTGAACTCGCCACCGACGGTCAGGACGCGGGTCGTCCGCGGCAGGCTCGCCGCGACGAGCCCCACGAGCTGCGAGACGCTCGCGCCGGTCGCCACGTGCGCGGTGTCGATGCCGACCAGCCGCCCCCACCCGGCGCGGGCGGTCGCGACGTCCTCGTCGAAGTCGGGCGGCCGGGCGACACCCCGCCGCCACCGGTCCACCGCGCCGGCGAGCGCGTCGGCCGCGGCGGCCGGCGGCACGCCGATGCTCGCGGTGTTGAGGTACCCGAGGGGCACGTCGAACTTCTGTCCGAAGGCGATACGCATCATTCAACTAATACCGTGTCCGGCATGCACACCACGGAGATCGAGGTCGAGACCGGCGGTCGCGAGGTCGTCCACGATCTCACCGACGCGTGCCACCGGTTCCTCACCGGCCTGAACGGCGGTGCCGGCGCCCCGGACGGGCTGCTGCACGTGTGGGTCCCGCACGCGACGGCCGGCCTCGCCATCATCGAGACGGGCGCCGGCAGCGACGACGACCTGCTCGCGGCGCTGCGCGAGCTGCTGCCGGCGGACGGCCGCTGGCGGCACCGGCACGGCTCGCCCGGCCACGGGCGGGACCACGTGCTCCCCGCACTGGTCCCGCCCTACGCGAGCATTCCGGTGGTGTCGGGCGAGCTGGCACTGGGCACCTGGCAGTCCGTCTGCCTCGTCGACACCAACGTGGACAATCGGGTACGGAAGGTCCGATTCAGCTTCCTAGCCGGCTAGGGCCCGCTCGCGGTCGCCGGCCGGCACCGGCGGCTCGACCCGCGTCCTGCCCGGCCACAGCATCACGACCAGGCCGACGATCGCCATGCCGCCCAGCACGATCAGGCCGGTGCGCACGTCCGGTGCGTCCGCCGTGCCCAGTAGCAGGCTACGCAGGCCCTCGGTGGAGAACCGGAACGGCGTCCACGACCACAGCAGCGTGCGGTAGGCCGGGTTGAGCATCTCCGGCACCTGGCTCGCGACCGCGGGCGCGATCAGGTAGAGCGGGCCGAGGATCGCGACGGCACGCAGCCGGAAGATCCGCAGCAACGCGCCCTGCACGGCCGCGAACGCCACCGCGCTCAGGAAGACGAAGCCGAGCACGTCCCAGCCGAGCGGCAGCGACGAGTCCCACAGCTTGACGAACCCGGCCACGACCGCGCTCGCCACGACGCTGACGGTCACCAGCAGCGTGGCACGCGACAGCGGACCGGGCCGCATGCCCTCGCGGACCACGAGCAGGCCGAAGCCCAGCGCCGCGACCAGGCCGGCGATCCACAACAGCGCGCTGGCCGCGAGCGGTGCCGTGCGCGCGGCGACGCTCGCCGGGTCGACGGTCTCCAGGTTCGGCGGCGAGACCGTGACCCCCTGCTGCGACAGCGCGCCGGACAGGCCCTGCGCGGCGCCGGTCAGCACCTGCGTGGCCGCCTGCGTGCCCTGCGGGCTGACCGCGCCGGAGGTGACGACCGTGAGGTCGACGCCCCGCGGTCCGCCGCCGAGCTCGAGGATGCCGTAAACCTCCTTGTCGGCCAGCAGCTCGCGGGCCCGCTCGGGGTCGGTGACCTGCCAGTCGACCGCGTCGCCGCCCTGCTGGGCGACGCGCTCGGCGGCCTCGCGGAGCTGCCCGGGCGGGCTCGAGACGGCCAGCGGGACGTCATGCGGCGCGGCGGTGGCCTGCGCGCCGAAGGTCAAGAAGCCGAGCACCGTGGCGACCACGGCACCGGCCACGCCCAGCAGCACGGCGACCAGCGCCGGCCGGCGGGTGGCTGAGGCAGCCATTTGCGTCCTCCGAAGTTCATCGACCGTTGAATTGCAAGCCCAACGTACGCCCGGCCGCGCAGGCAAGTCAACCGCTGTTGAAATACATGTGCCGTCACCCGGACCCGTGCCACGATGGCCGCATGGACACGCTCGTTCTGTGGGACATCGACCTGACGCTCGTCGACTACACCGGGCTCGGGCGGAAGTGGTACTCCGAGGCGCTGGCGAACGTGGTCGACAAGGAGCTGGCGCACCTGCCCGAGTTCCCCGGCCGCACCGAGCGCTCGCTCGCCCGGGAGCTGCTCAAGGCGCACGGCGTGCGGCACGACGACGAGCAGGTCGAGCGCGTCCTCACCGAGCTGGAGGCGATCGGGCTGGCCACGCGCCCGTCGCTGCCGTCACTGGGGCGCGTGCTGGACGGCGCGGCCGAGATCCTCGGGGCACTGGAGAGCCGGGGCGGGGTCGTGCAGTCGCTGGTCACCGGGAACCTGCCCAACCTCGCGGTCTACAAGCTCGCCGCGTTCGACCTCGACCGCCACGTCGACCTGGAGATCGGCGGGTACGGCTCGCTGTCTGACCACCGGCACGACCTCGTCGAGGCCGCGATGGCGCAGGCGTCCGCGAAGCACGGCGTCACGTTCACGGCGTCATCGGTGGTGGTCATCGGCGACACCCCGATGGACGTGGCGGCCGGCCGCCACCACGGCACGGTGACGGTCGGCGTGGCCACCGGCCGGCACAGCGTCGACCAGCTGGCGGACGCCGGCGCGGACGCGGTCCTCTCCGACCTGACGGACACCCCGGCCGTCCTGGCCGCCCTGCTCCGCTGACCCCGCGAGTCCCCCGCTCCCGCACGCGAGTTCGCCGCTCCCGGCGGCTCGGCTAGCCGCGGACCAGTGCCGTCAGGTGCGCGACGGCCTCGTCGACGGGGACCTCGACCCGCTCGCCGCTGGCCCGGTCCTTGACCTCGACCACGCCCTTCGCGAGCCCGCGGCCCACGACGACGATCGTCGGCACGCCGATCAGCTCGGCGTCGGCGAACTTCACGCCGGGGGTGGACGGGCGGTCGTCCAGCAGCACGCCCACGCCGGCCTCGTCGAGCCGCGCGGCGAGCCGCTCGCCGCCCTCGCGCACGGTGTCGTCCTTGCCGGCGATCACCACGTGCACGTCGGCGGGCGCGACCCCCCGCGGCCACACCAGGCCGTGCTCGTCGTGGGACTGCTCCGCAATCACCGCGACGAGCCGGGACACGCCGACGCCGTACGAGCCCATGGTGATCCGGATGGGCTTGCTGTCCGCGCCGAGCGCATCGAGCTGGAAGGCGTCGGCATACTTGCGGCCGAGCTGGAAGATGTGGCCGATCTCGATGCCGCGCGCCGCGACCAGCGTGCCCTTCCCGTCCGGCGAGACGTCGCCCTCGCGCACCTCGGCCGCCTCGATCGTGCCGTCCGGCGTGAAGTCCCGCCCGCACACCAGGTCCACGACGTGGTGGTCGGCCTTGTCCGCACCGGTGACCCAGGCCGTGCCGGGCACCACGCGCGGGTCGACGAGGTAGCGAACCCCGTTGTCCTGCAACGCCTTCGGCCCGATGTAGCCCTTCACGAGGAACGGGTTCGCGGCGAAGTCGGCCTCCTCGAGGATCGACACGACGCGGGGATCGAGCGCGGCCTCCAGGCGCTTGGTGTCGACCTCGCGGTCGCCGGGCACGCCGAGGGCGAGCAGCTCCCACTTGTCCTCGCCCGGCGCGCGGGTCTTGAGCAGGACGTTCTTTAGCGTGTCGGCGGCGGTGAAGGTGCGCCCGAGGTCGGCCTGGTTGAGGAAGTCGACCAGGGTCTCGATGGTCGGCGTGTCGGGCGTGTGGTGGACCTGCGCGGCCGGCTTGTCCGCAATGGACTGGGCGGGCGGCGCGGGCGTGACCACGGCCTCGACGTTGGCCGCGTAGCCGGACCCGGTGCTGCGCACGAAGGTGTCCTCACCGGTCTCGGACTCGGCGAGGAACTCCTCCGACTTCGACCCGCCCATCGCGCCGGCCATCGCGGACACGATCACGTAGTTCAGCTCGAGCCGGTCGAAGATCTTGATGTAGGCGTCCCGGTGCTTCTGGTAGCTGTCCGCCAGCCCCTCGTCGTCGAGGTCGAACGAGTAGGAGTCCTTCATCAGGAACTCGCGACCGCGCAGGATGCCCGCGCGGGGTCGCGCCTCGTCCCGGTACTTCGTCTGGATCTGGTACAGCACGACCGGATAGTCCTTGTACGAGCTGTACTCCCCCTTCACGGCGAGCGTGAAGAACTCCTCGTGCGTGGGGCCGAGCAGGTAGTCGGCGTTCTTGCGGTCCTTGAGGCGGAACAGGAGGTCGCCGTACTCGGTCCAGCGGCCGGTCGCCTCGTAGGGCTCGCGGGGCAGCAGCGCGGGGAACTGGATCTCCTGCGCGCCCATGGCGTCCATCTCCTCGCGGACGACGCGCTCGATGTTGCGCAGCACCCGCAGGCCGAGCGGCAGCCAGGAGTAGCCGCCCGGGGCCACGCGACGGACGTACCCGGCGCGAACCAGCAGCTTGTGGCTCGGCACCTCGGCGTCCGCCGGATCCTCACGCAGCGTGCGCAGGAACAGCGACGACATCCTGGTGATCACGGCTCTACTCCTTGTCAAGAGGCTTCGGCAAAGAGTAGTGACCCGGTGCCCCGCGGCTCCAACCGGTTACGCCGGGCGCTCCCCCAGCGCCGGCCGCACGACGCGGTCCTCGGTCACGATCGCGGTCACGAGGTCGGCCGGCGTGACGTCGAAGGCGTAGTTGAGGGTCGCGGTGCCGGGCAGCCCGCCGATGGCGAGGACCTCGTCGCCGTCGCGGACCTCGATCTCGACGTCGAGGCCCCTGGCGATCGCGGGGTCGATGGTCGACTCCGGCGCGGCCACCACGAACGGGCGTCGAGCCCGCGCGGCGGCCAGGGCCAGCGGGTACGTGCCGATCTTGTTCACCACGTCGCCGTTGGCCGTGATCCGGTCCGCCCCGACGACGACCGCGTCCGCGAGCCCCCTGGCCAGCACGGTCGGCGCGGCCGAGTCGACGATGACCGTGTGGTCGATGCCCAGCTCGGTCAGCTCCCACGAGGTCAGCCGGGAGCCCTGCAGCAGCGGCCGGGTCTCGTCGACGTAGACGTGGCCGAGCCGGTCGCGGTCGTGCAGGGACCGTACGACGCCCAGCGCGGTGCCCCACTCCACGCACGCGAGCGCCCCGGCGTTGCAGTGGGTCTGGACCGCGACCGGGCCCTGGACCCGGGCGGCGAGCCAGTCCGCACCGCGCTCGCCGAGCGCGCGGTTGCGGACCGTGTCGGCATCGAGGACCTCCAGCGCGGCGGCGAGCACGGCGTCCGCACCCTCGTCCCGGCGGGCCAGGGCCCGCTCCACTCCCCAGGCGAGGTTCACGGCCGTCGGCCGGGCGGAGCGCAGCGAGGCGATGTCCCGGTCGCGGCGCGCGGGGTCCGCGCGGACCGCCACGGCCA
>NZ_JBOHGB010000236.1:0-6874 GCF_050699935.1 Actinophytocola sp. | reverse complement strand
GGCGCGCGCCTCGGCCGGCCAGCGCGTCGGCGACCGCGTCGGCGGCCGTCCGCACCTGCGAGTGGTCCGGGACCACGATCGCCGCCAGCCGCGGCGGCGCGGCCACGTCCTGCGGTGCAGCGGCGACCAGCCTCTCCGCCGGGACGTCCGCGGGCCGCACGCGCAGCCCGAGCGCGTCGTTCACCTGCCAGGCGACGAGCCCGCCGAGTCCGAAGAGGACGGTCAGGACGGCGGCCACCCGCCACCGGCGCCGTCGTTGATCGTCCCGCACCCGGCCATCCTGGCACGGATGCCGGCCGGTCAGCCGCGCCGTGCCGAGACCGTCATGCGGGTGGCGCCGTAGAACTCCGCGTCATGGAAGGTGATGTCGTCGCCGACTCGTAGTTCGGCCAGCTCGTCGAAGAGGCGGTTGAGCGCGATACCGGCCTCCAGCCGCGCCAGGGGCGCGCCGAGGCAGAAGTGGATGCCGTGGCCGAAGGCGAGGTGCTTGTTCGGATCACGGTGGAGGTCGAACCGGTCCGGGTCGCCGAACTGCCGCTCGTCGTGGTTCGCCGACAGCACCGAGACCGTGACGAACCCGTTCGCCGGCACGACCTCGCCCGCGACCGGCACGTCCTCGTCGGCGATCCGGTACGCCTGCGACACCGGTGGCCGGCATCGCAGCACCTCCTCGATCGCCGCCGGCACCAGTGACCGGTCCGTGCGGAGGCGTTGCTCCACGCCGGGGTTGTCCCGCAGGCACAGCAGGACGTTGCCGAGCAGCAGCGTGGTGGTGACGTACCCGGCGGTGAGCAGCATCGAGGCGAGCGCCGCCACCTTCGTGTCGGGAGCCGCTCGCCGTCGAGCTCGGCGGCCACGAGGTCGCTGAGCAGGTCGTCGGATGGGTGCTCCCGGCGGCGCCGGACCTCGGCCAGCAGGTACGCGTCGAGGTTCCTTGGTCGCGTCGGCGACGATCCGCCCCAACTCCTCGGGCGGCAGCGCCGGATCGACGCGCAGGCCGAGCGAGCGGTCCGTGCAGTCCTTGAAGAACGCCCGGTCCGCCGGTGACACCCCGAGCAGCTCCACGATCACGATCAACGGGAGCGGGTAGGCCACCGCGTCGACGATGTCGAACTCGCCGTCGGGCAGCCCGGTGATCAGCTCGGCGGCGATGTCGGCGATCCGCGGGCGCAGCCGCGCCACGGTCTTCGGGGTGAACGCCTGGCTGACGAGGCCGCTCAGCGGCCGGTGCGTGGGCGGGTCGGTCCACATCAGGTTCGCGCTGAGCTTCTCGGGGGTCGATGAACGGCATGAGGCGGCCGAGGTTCGACGAGAAGCGCGGGTCGGAGAGGATCGCCTGGAAATCGGCGTATCGGGTACACGTGGTGCCCGCCGTTCGCGTCCACCCGGTGCGGCTGCTCGGCACGCATCCGCGCGAGCCAGGTCAGTCGCTCGGCACCGCCGTCGGTGAGCGGCGGCATCGTGGACAGCTCCGCTGTTGCCATGTTCTCTCTCAGGTCACGGGCTGATCGCCCGGTCGAACATCGCCACCAGCTGGGCGGCGAATGCCGTCAGGTCCGCGGTGGGGTCGATCGCGGCCTCGAGCGTGATCGCGTCGACGGCCTGCCGGAACATCACCGCGACCACGTGCGGGTCGAACTCGCCGAGCTCGCCGGCGGCCTGGCCCTCGGCGAGGAGCAGGCGGATGCCCTCCACCCCGGCGCCGGCCGGATCCGCGGCGAGCCGCGTCCGGCCGGGCAGCGAGCGGGTCTGGTTCCACGTCTCGAGGCCGGCGAGCGCGTAGGTCCGGTTGCCGTCGATGAAGGCCGCGATGGTCTCGATGGCCACCCGGAGCTTGTCCCGCGCGCCGCCGGCCGCGGCGATGCGTTCGGGCAGTTGCGCGGCGCTGGCCGTCGACACGGCCATCAGCACCTGCTCGACGAGCTCGTCCTTGTTGGCGAATTGGTAGAGCACCACGCTCTTGGCCACTCCAGCCCGCTGCGCGATCCGCGCCAGGGACGCCTGCGCGAACCCTTCCTCGACGATCACCTCGATGGCGCACGCGGTCAGTAGCCCGGCCCGTCGTAGCCGCCACCGCCACCCGCGCCGGTCGAGGGAGTGGGCGTGCTCTCGCCGTCGACCTTCGCCACGTGCCAGACGAAGTGGGTGCCGCCGAAGTCGTCCTCGAGGTTGTCGCCCTCGACGTCGCCCGCGGACTTGTCCAGCTGGAAGGTGTAGAGCGGCTTGCCCGCGTAGGTGAGCTGGTCCTGCCCGTTGTCCGAGCGGCGGACGACGTCGAGCGCGGGCACGCCCGGGGCGGCCGGCGCCGTGCCCTCGGAGGTCGTCGCCGGGAACCAGAACCCGAGGCAGTCGTCGACGCAGCGGATCGTGCCGTCCGCCTCCTGGTCGGCGAAGTAGAGCGTCTTTCCAGACGCGTCGACGAGAATCCTGCCCAGCTCCGGATGCTCCTCGGTGCGCACCGCCACGGTGGCCGACGAGGTGTCACCGTCGCCGGAGCCCTCCCCGGTGCCGTCGCCGGCGGCGCCGCCCGAGTCGCACGCGGCGAGCAGGGCCGCCGTGCCGAGCGTCATGACGAGGCGGGCCACGAGGCCCGTCGCGGCGCGGGTGACGAGGACAGGTCGTGCCGCGCTGCTGTTGTCCTGAGTAGACATTGCTGCTCCTCCGTCGCAACCACGTGTGCGGTGGTTACGCCGCGCGGCGCCGGAGGGTTCGACGAATGCGGGGTTGTGTGATTTCCGTGACCACGTTGAACCTTTCGTTCCCGTGGCGCGTAATGGATCGTGCGCGTCGGTCTCCGGGCCGACCGGCGGGATCGGGTGCCGGGAAAGCCGTCGGGCCCACAACCGGGCGACATTTCCCGGCGAAGTCGATCACGAAACAAGTTTCCTCGGACGGCATGGACGTTCGCGAGCGATCCGTGCGCACGGAATGTCACTCGAATGGGGGTAGGCGGTCCCCGGGCGGACCAACCGGCGGATGGAAGCGCGGCCGAGGGCACCCGTTCGGATGGTTTCGGCGAGCCGTGACCGACCCGTTTCGACCCGGGTCGTTTCGTGCTGTGGTGCGGATATGCGCGGCATATCCCGATCTCGGCGGAAATCGGGACGCCGGCCGGCGTGCGGCACGCCCACGATCACGGCTTGCGCCGGCCGTCGCCAGCGTCGAGATTCGAACCTGCCCGCAGCACGGTCCGCTGCGCGCGTGGAGCAGTCCGGGGTTCGTCGCGAAGGGATCGTGGGAATGCCAGGCAGAAGCCGACGCCAGCACGCGCTCGCCACACTTTTCGTCCTGTTTGGACACGGCGGATGAGCGCACCCGGCGAGCGCCTGGCGGTCATCGGGCAGGGCTACGTCGGCCTGCCCATCGCCGTGCGTGCGGTGCGCACCGGCTTCTCCGTCGTCGGCGTCGACCTCGACGAGTGCCGGATCGACGCGCTCGTCTCCGGGCGGTCCTACGTGCCCGACGTGACCGACACGCAGCTGGCCGCCGCGCTCGCGACCGGCCGGTACCTGCCGACGGCCGGCTACGCGGACGTCGCCGGCTTCGACGCGGCGATCATCACGGTGCCGACGCCGCTGACCGAGTGCCGGCCCGACCTGTCCTTCATCGAGGCCGCCGGCCGTGAGCTCGCCCGCCACCTCGGTCCGGGCGCGACGGTCGTGCTGGAGTCGACGACCTACCCGGGCACGACCGAGGAGCTGCTCGTGCCGCTGCTGGAGGCCGGCAGCGGGCTGACGGCGGGGCGCGACTTCGCCGTCGGGTACAGCCCGGAGCGGCTCGACCCGGGCAACCCCCGGTGGCACCTCGTGAACACGCCCAAGCTCGTGTCCGGCATCGACGAGCGGTCGCTGGCGGCCGTGCGGGCGTTGTACGACCGGCTGGTGGACACCACGGTAGTGGTCGCCGCCCCCAAGGAGGCCGAGCTCGCCAAGCTGCTGGAGAACACCTTCCGGCACGTCAACATCGCGCTCGTCAACGAGATCGCCATGTTCGCCCGGGACCTGGGCGTGGACGTGTGGGCGGCCATCGACGCCGCGTCGACCAAACCGTTCGGCTACCAGCGGTTCACGCCCGGGCCGGGGGTCGGTGGGCACTGCCTGCCGATCGATCCCACCTACCTCTCCTGGCAGGTCCGCCGCCGGCTGCACCGCAGCTTCCGCTTCGTGGAGCTGGCCAACGACGTCAACGACCACATGCCGGACTACGTCGTGCGACGGCTCGCGGCCGCGCTCAACCGGCGGCACAAGGCGGTGGCGGACAGCCGGCTCCTCGCGCTGGGTCTGGCCTACAAGCCCAACACCGGTGACGTCCGGGAGTCGCCGGCACTCCGGGTCGTCGAGCTCCTCACGGAGCTGGGCGCGGCCGTCGAGGTGGTCGACGCCCACGTCGAGCCGCACCGGTGTCCGGCCGGAGTGAAGACCGTCGAGCTCACCGAGGACAGCGTGCGGCTCGCCGACGCGGTCGTGCTGCTCACCGACCACGACGGCGTCGACTACGAACTCGTGGAGCGCACCGCGGACCTGGTGCTCGACACCCGGCACCGCCTCAGCGCCGAGCACGTGGAGTACCTGTGACGCCTGGAAGGACGCCTTGCTGACGTTCAACGTCAGCAAGGCGTCCTTCCAGGCTAGTGCAGTTCGGAGTTGGCTCTCGTCAGCGTGGCGGCTCGGGTTCGGCAGTCCGGGCAGGCGCGCAGGTGGCGGTTGATCTTGTGGGACAGCGGCGACGGGATGCTGTGCCGGACGTACCCGGCCAGCTTGTTCGCCGTCGGGCGGCATTCCCGGCGGAGAGGCTCCGGCACCTGCATGCGCAGGTATGCCTGTCGTAACCCCTCCCGCGCGCGGTAGGCCAGCGCCGCCACGCTGTTGGGTCGCATACCCAGCAGTGGCGCCACGTGCGCGGGCGACTCGTCCTCGACCTCGGTGTGCCACAAGACCATCCGCCACCGCTCGGGCAGGCTCGCGAACGCGTCCGCGGCGACCGTGGCCTGCCAGCGCTGGATCACCGGTTCGTCGACGGCCCCGGTCGGGCACACGTCCGGCACCTCGGCGTACAGCGCCGTCGCCGCGCCCCGCGTCGTGCCCTGGACGGCCGTGTTCCGCAAGGTGACCAACAGGTACGGCCGGAACTCGTCGTCGGGGCCACGGCCATCGCGCAGCACCCGCAGCACCCGGGTGAACGCCTCGGCGACGAGGTCCTCGCGCTCGGCGGGCACCTTCACGAGGCAGGCCGCCGCCCGCTTGGCGGCCACCAGGTGCCGCTCGTAGAGCACCCCGAACGCCGACGGGTCCCCATTCCGGACCGCCGTGATCAATTCCGTGTCGGAGACCCGCTCCAGTGCCTCGGTCACCAGAATCCCCTCGAGCCAGTGGGCTTTCCCACGACATTGTCCTACGCGGTGCCCGGATATTCCGAAATCCGCGTCGCTGACAACTAGAACGAATGAATCTCGTCCGAGTTGCGGCCCAGTGGCTGGTCGTCCGGCGAGTAATTGACATACGTGCTTGTCATTTTCTTCGGCGCGCCAGCCGGACGACGGGATGCCCGGGCGCCGGCACGTTCAAACACCTATCCCCGGGAACTCTTTTCGCGGAAGTACCGGCTCAGCGAACCGGGTCCCGCGCGGCGTTTCCGCCGGGTTACGGGCCGCCGGTCCGGCGTGAGGGGCGGGGTCGCCATGCCGGCGCCGTCGCGCATCCCGGCCAGCAGCTCGGAGACCGCGGCGGCGGCATCGTGGTCGGGCTGCCAGCCGAGCTCGGTGTGTGCCCGGGTCGCGTCGAGCAGCGGCAGTCGCAGCGCCGCGTCGAACAGGTCCGGCGACGCCGGTGTCGCGTGCAGCCGCCAGGCCGCCGCGAGCGGGCCGCGCAGCGCCGCGGCGGGCAGCTTCACCACGCGGGCGCCGAGGATCTCGGCCAGCATGGCCGCGTCGAGGACCGGGTCGGTCGCGAGGTTGACGGGCCCGCGGATGTCGCCGAGCGCGGCGAGCCGGTAGGCCCGCGCCGCGTCGTCGGTGTGTAGCGCCTGCAGTCGCAGCCCCGGCACGTCGGGCACCACGGGGACGAAGCGGACCATGCCGCCGCGCACCAGCGGGCCGGCGAACAGCCGTCGCTGCTCGCTCGCCGACTCCCGCTTGAACAGGAACGTCGGGCGCATCCGTACGACGCGGACCTCCGGGTGGTCCCGCTCGTAGGTGTCCAGCACCCGCTCCAGGTAGGACTTCTCCCGCGGGTACGAGGCGGCCGGCCACCCGTGGGTCGGCCAGTCCTCGGTGACCTTTCGGTCCTTGGGCCCCGGCGAGTAGGCGCCGACCGACGACGCGTACACCAGCGACGGGACGCCGGCCCGGGCGACCGCGTCGAACAGCCGGATGCCGCCGAGCACGTTGGTACGCCACGTGGTCACCGGGTCGCGGGCGGGCTGGAACATCCAGGCCAGGTGGATGACGACGTCGGCGCCGCCGAGCAGCGGGCCGAGGTCGGTGCGCTCGTCGGCCAGGTCGGCGACCTCCCAGGTGAGCTTCTCGCAGGACCACTCCGGCCGCCGCCGCGCGATGCCGATGATCGAGCCGACCGCCGGGTCCGTCGACAGCTCCCGCACCACGCTGGTGCCCACGTTCCCGCTCGCTCCGGTGACCACGATTCGCCTGTTCATCGCCTGCCTCCTCGCTCGAACCACCCGGTTACCCGGCCGGTTCGGCGGTAATCGGGCGCCCGTGCGGGGAAAACCCCTTAGTGGCCCCGCATGTGGTTTCCGGTATCCCCGTAGTGGGGTGTGCGGGGAGGGGGATTGCCCGGATGGCGGGTGTGCTGGGTGGTTCTAGCTTGGGTGTCGGCGGGACGGGATGTCCGGCCGGGAGGAACGAAAAGTTGTTGCT
>NZ_JBOHGB010000235.1:0-6932 GCF_050699935.1 Actinophytocola sp. | reverse complement strand
CTCGCTCGCGGTGTCGCGGCCGGCCGCGCCGGCGCCGTCCGCGGCCAGCGTCACCGCCCGCACTCCCGTGTCCGCCAACAGGTCCAGCTCGCGCGGCCCGCCCTGGAAGCCGCACAGCGCGATGCCCACCCCGACCTCGGCGAGCACGTCGAGGTTCTCCCGCGCGTCGCCGTAGACGTGGTCGAGCACGGCGGTGGTGTCCAGTCCGATCTCGAGCAGGTCCGCCGGCACGCCGGTCTCCTTGATCGCCCGGTGCACGGCGCTGACCAGGTCGCCGTCGGCGGACTGCAGACGGGACAGTTGCAGCCGTAGCAGCGCCCCGGGTGCCTCGCCGAGGGTGGCCCGCAGCTCGGGCAGTCGGGCGCAGACCTCCCGCAGTATCGCCGGTCCGAGTTGGACGGATATACCGGTGCGCTCGCCGAGCGCGACGCAGTCCCGGTGGCCGATCGTCTCGCCGTCCTCGCGTTCCCAGACCAGCACCGGCCGGGCGGCGACGGCATGCTGGTCGGTGGCGCGCACCACCGGCTCGTAGGCGACGGTCAGCTCGCCGGTCTCCCACGCCGCCGGCAGCTGGACGGCCAGCGCGTCGTCGTCGCGGCAGCGGTAGTCGTCGCCGGGATGGAAGGCGGCCCACTGGCGCCGGCCGGTGACCTTCGCCTTGCGCAGCGCGGAGTCCGCGGCGCGGAAGAGCTCGGCTGCGGACATCTCGTCGGCGCCGCAGCGCGCCGTCCCGATGGTGGCGCCGACCCCGACGCCGCGTTCGTCGATGAACTCAGCCTCTTCGAGCTCGGCGTTGATCCGGCCGATCACCTCGTCGAGGGGCGGCGCCGCCGGCGGGTCCTCGAACAGCACGGCGAACTCATCGGGACCGATCCGGGCGACGAGGGTCCGCTCGCCCTCCGCCATGCCCTCCAGCCGGTGCCCGACCGTCTTGAGTAGACGGTCGCCGAACTCGTGGCCGAACCCGTTGTTGACCGCGGCGAAGCCGTCCAGGTTCACCAGGCAGAGGGTCACCGCGCCGCCCGGCTCGACGCGGCCGAGCGTGCTCTCCAGCTTCGAGGTGAAGTGCTGCCGGTTGGGCAGCCCGGTCAGCGCGTCGTAGAGCAGCTGGTGGCTCAGCCGGTCCTGGAGCAGCTGCAGCTCGCTGATGTCCTGCACCATCGTGACGAAGTACGCCGGGTCGCCGGCCCCGTCGTGCAGCAGCGAGATCGCGAGGAACACCCACGCGGTCTCGCCGTCCTCCTTGCGCAGCCGGCGGTGCTCGTGCACGCGCTCGGCGTCGCCGGCCAGCACGCGGCGGTAGCTCGACCGCACGTCACCCGGCGTGCCCCGGGCGCCGTGCAGGTCCTCGTCGGCGAGGAAGAAGTCGTGCAGCATCCGCCCGGCGAGCTGGCCGGGCGGGCACGCGAGGATCTGGCTGAGCGCCGGGTTCGATTCGACGCACATGCCGTCGAGGTTGGTGATCGCGATGCCGACCGCGGACGAGGTGAACACCTCGCGGAAGCGGTTCTCGGTGGCGCGCAGGTTGTGCTCGGTGCGCACCATCGCGTTGAACAGCGCCTGCTTGACCTGTTCCTGCTGGGTGAGCGTGTAGCCGCGCAGCCCACCGGCGTAGCCCGCGGACAGCGCGCCGAGCAGGACCACGGCCCGCCGCGCGAGCTCGTTGTCCGGTGTGTGCACGAGGTCCGCGAGCAGCCCCGCGGACAGCGAGTCGATCGTGGCCCGCAGGGCGGTCGGGTCGATGAAGCCCTCGTCGACCAGCCGCGCGCCGACCCGCAGGCCGACCTCGTCGGGCTTCTCCTCGCCGGCGAGCGCGGCCAGCAACTCGTCGACGAGCTCCAGCAGGAGCTCCTCGACCTCGACGACGGCGCGTGGGATGTAGGCGGACGAGGTGGCCTCGGCCGTCCACGCACGAGCGAGCTCCTCCCTGCGGGAGACCGGGGGAGGCGTGGCGGGAACGGGATGTCTGTCCATCAGTCTGTGATCATGACGGTTCTCATCGAAGCCATGCGCCGGCAGGTGGGTCCGCCCCCGCCGCCAGGAAGGACGCCTTCCGGACGGTGGGCGTCCGGAAGGCGTCCTTCCTCGCGGGCATATCTCATGCCTTCCGCGTCACGCCGGCGTAGAGCCCGTCCCGCTCCGCCCCGACGCCCTCTTCCACGGGGCGCTCGGGACGCCACCGCGACGTGGTCACCAGGCCGGGCTCGACGAACTCGAAGTCGCCGAAGAGCTCGAGCACCTCGTCGTGCGTACGCGGCCGGACCTGGTTCTGCGACTTCTTCATGAACGTCCGCAGTTCCTCGCCCTTCACCACGGCGAAGTCGTCGGTGAGGTGCGAGATCGCGAGGTAGCTGCCGGGCGCGAGCGCCTTTCGGTACGCGGCGAACACGCCCACCGGATCCTGGTCGTCCAGGATGTAGTGCCCGATCGTGATCGCCAGCAGGCCGACCGGCTTGTCGAAGTCGAGCGTCCGCCGGGTCTGCTCGTCCGCCAGCACGAGCCACGGCTTGGTCACGTCTCCGTGGATGATCACCGCGTTCTCGTTGTCGTCCAGCAGCAGCTGACTGTGGGCGACGGCGACGTGCTCGTTGTCGACGTACACCACGCGCGAGGAGGGGTCGGCCCCCTGGGCGATCTCGTGGACGTTGCCGACGGTCGGGATGCCGGAGCCGAGGTCGAGGAACTGCCGGATGCCCTGATCGATCATGAAGAGCACGACACGCCGGAGGAAGGACCGGTTCATCACCGCGAACCGCTTGATCTCGGGCTGGAACTTGAGTCCTTGCTCGATGTACTCCCGGTCGACTGCGAAGTTGTGGTTGCCGCCCAGCAGGTAGTCGTACATCCTCGCCGCGCTGGGTTTGTCGAGGTCGACCGAAGTTGGGACCCAGTTGGTCTGCTGCGACACCGTGCACCTCTCCGAGTCGGATCTGTGACCGAAACAGTACTAACGGACACCGGTGCGCCGGAGGCGGGTTCACCCGGATGGACGAAGAAATCGTCGGCTTTCAGCTTGCGGTCGACAGTCCGGTCGGCTTATCGGCGCGGGTGCGCGCCAGCGCGCCGAGTGCCATCTCGCGCAGCATCGTCGCCATGCCGCCGCGGCCGAGGTGCCGGCTGTACGGTGTTGAGTTGATCAACCCGAACACGGCGTGCGCGGCGGCGCGCGCGGTCGGCTCGTCGATGGCCGGGTCGGTGTCGCGAATCGCCTGCACCCAGACCTCGACGTAGCGCCGCTGCAGCGCGCGGACGCGGCGGCGGCCGGGCTCGGTGAGGTTGCCGAGGTCGCGTTCCTGCACGGTGATCAGCGCGGGGTTGTCGAGGGCGAAGTCGACCTGGAAGCGGACCAGCTCGGCGAGCACGTCGGCCGGCGCGCTGGCGTCCCGCCGCTCCTGACCGCCGGCGAGCAGCACCTCGCTGATCGACGTGAGCATCTCGCCGAGCATCGCGTCCTTGCTGCGGAAATGGCGGTAGAGCGCGGGTCCGGAAACCCCGACGGCGGCGCCGATCTCGTCGATGCCCACCCCGTGGAACCCGTGGCGTGCAAAGAGTTCGGCGGCCGCGGCGAGGATCTGCTCGCGGCGAGTCGACACGCGACCATGGTATCCGCCGTGTTAGCGACCGCTAACCGGGGCGCGAACGGTCCAACCTCGGCTGCTCCATCCGCCCGCGTCTGGCAATTGTTTACGACCAACGATGCGATTCCACGGGTTGTAACGGTCCGGTACTCATGTGTGATGTCGGGAATCTCACAGCGGAGATCTCACAGTGGAGGTCGGGGACCCATGCGAATCACGCGTACTCATGTCATTGCGGCGTTCGTGGCGGTCGCCGCCAGCGCCGGAATCGCCGCGCCGGCGATCGCGGCCGACACCGCGGTCGGGAAGTACGTCGCGCTCGGCGACTCGTACGCGTCCGGACTGGGCGCCGGCGGTTACATCGACGACGACTGCAAGCGCAGCTCGAACGCCTACGCCCAACTCTGGGCCAACGATCACGCCCCGTCCGCGTTCGAGTTCGTCGCCTGCTCCGGCGCGCAGACCGCGGACGTCGTGGCCAACCAGGTCGGCGTGATCACCGAGGACACCGAGCTGGTGACCATCGCCATCGGGGGCAACGACGCCGGCTTCGCGGACGTCATGACCGACTGCAACCTCGGGTCGGACGACGCCTGCGTGACCCGCAACCAGGAGGCGCAGGCGTTCGCGCAAGCCGAGCTGCCGGGTCGGCTCGACGGGGTCTACGCGGAGATCCGCAACCGGGCGCCGAGCGCGCGCGTGATCGTGGTGGGCTACCCGCGCATCTACACGCTCGACGGGGACTGCTCGGTCGGCCTGTCCGAGACGAAACGTACCGCCATCAACCAGTCCGCGGACGTGCTCGCCGACGTGATCTCCGCCCGCACGGCGGCGGCCGGCTTCGAGTTCCTGGACGGTCGGACGGCGTTCGCCGGTCACGAGATCTGCGCCCCGGGCGACGACTGGTGGCTGAACAGCGTCACCTTCCCCATCTCGGAGTCCTACCACCCGAACGCGGCCGGGCAGAGCGGGTACCACGCCGCCCTGGTCGGCATGACCGGCTGAGCACGGGAGGGGGATCCCACCAGCGGGCCTCGGCGGACGTCGCCGGGGCCCGCTCGCGTGCGCGCATGGTGCGGTGGACCCGCCCGTTGGCCGGCAGTAACATCGGAGCCGCCAAGTTAACGCTGACTAACCTGAGCGGAGCGAGATGGACGCGCCCGTCCTGCGCAGCGGGGCCGACCCGGACGACCCCGCGTTCGGCCGGAACGTCCGGGAGCACACGGCCCTCGTCGACGACCTGCGCGCGCGCTCGGCCCGCGCCGCGCGCGGCGGCGAGGAGAAGGCCCGGCAACGCCACGTCGACCGGGGCAAGCTGCTGCCTCGCGACCGGGTCGAGTCGCTCGTCGACCCCGGCTCGCCGTTCCTCGAGCTGTCGCCGCTCGCCGCCACCGGGATGTACGACGACGAGGCCCCGGCGGCCGGCATCATCACCGGGGTGGGCCGGGTCAGCGGCCGCGAGTGCGTGCTCGTCGCCAACGACGCCACCGTCAAGGGCGGCACCTACTACCCGATGACGGTCAAGAAGCACCTCCGCGCGCAGGAGGTCGCCCTCCACAACAACCTGCCCTGCCTGTACCTCGTCGACTCCGGCGGCGCCTTCCTGCCGCGCCAGGACGAGGTCTTCCCCGACCGCGAGCACTTCGGCCGCATCTTCTTCAACCAGGCCACGATGTCCGCGCGCGGCATCCCGCAGATCGCCGCCGTGCTCGGCTCCTGCACGGCCGGCGGCGCCTACGTGCCGGCCATGTCCGACGAGGCCGTCATCGTCCGCGACCAGGGCACGATCTTCCTCGGCGGCCCGCCGCTGGTGAAGGCCGCCACGGGCGAGGTCGTGAGCGCGGAGGACCTCGGCGGCGGCGACGTGCACGCCCGCCGCTCCGGCGTCACCGACCACCTGGCCACCGACGACGCGCACGCGCTGCGGATCGTCCGCTCGATCCTCAGCACGCTGGGCCCGCGCTCGCCGAGGCCGTGGGAGACGGTCAAGACCGAGGAGCCCGACGTCGACCCGACGCAGCTCTACGGCGTCGTACCGGCCGACTCGCGCACCCCGTACGACGTGCGCGAGGTGATCGCGCGGGTCGTGGACGGCAGCCGGTTCCGCGAGTTCAAGAAGGAGTACGGGCCGACGCTGGTCACCGGGTTCGCCCGCGTCCACGGCCACCCGGTCGGCATCGTGGCGAACAACGGCGTGCTGTTCGGCGAGTCCGCGGTCAAGGGCGCGCACTTCATCGAGCTCTGCGACCAGCGCTCGATCCCGCTGGTGTTCCTGCAGAACATCACGGGGTTCATGGTCGGCCGCGACTACGAGGTCGGCGGCATCGCCAAGCACGGCGCCAAGATGGTCACCGCGGTGGCCTGCGCGCGGGTGCCGAAGCTGACCGTGATCATCGGCGGCTCGTTCGGCGCCGGCAACTACTCGATGTGCGGCCGGGCCTACTCGCCCCGCTTCCTGTGGATGTGGCCCAACGCGCGGATCTCGGTCATGGGCGGCGAGCAGGCCGCCGCGGTCCTCGCCACCGTGCGCCGCGACCAGCTCGAGGGCCGCGGCGAGGAGTGGTCGGCCGAGGACGAGGAGGCGTTCAAGGACCCGATCCGCGCCCGGTACGAGCACCAGGGCAACCCGTACTACTCGACCGCCCGACTCTGGGACGACGGCGTGATCGACCCGGCCGACACCCGGATGGTGCTCGGGCTCGCGCTCTCGGCGGCCGGCAACGCGCCGCTGGAACCCGTCCGCTACGGCGTCTTCAGGATGTGAGTCCGATGTTCTCCACCGTTCTGATCGCCAACCGAGGCGAGATCGCCGTACGGGTCACGAGCACGCTGTCGCGGCTGGGCATCCGGGCCGTCGCGGTCTACACCGACGCCGACGCGGGCGCGCGGCACGTGCGCGAGGCCGACGAGGCGGTCCGGGTCGAGGGCTACCTCTCCATCGAGGCGATCCTCGCCGCCGCCCGGGAGACCGGCGCCGAGGCCGTGCACCCGGGATACGGGTTCCTGGCCGAGCACGCCGGCTTCGCGCGCGCGTGCGCGGACGCCGGGCTCGTCTTCGTCGGCCCGCCGCCGGCCGCCATCGAGGCGATGGGCGACAAGATCCGCGCCAAGCAGACCGTGGCGGCGGCCGGGGTGCCCGTGGTGCCGGGCCGCGACCTCGCCGGCATGTCCGACGACGACCTCGTCTCGGCGGCCGCCGAGGTCGGCTACCCGGTGCTGGTCAAGCCGTCGGCCGGCGGTGGCGGCAAGGGCATGCGCCGGGTCGAGCGCGCGGCGGACCTGCGCGGCGCGCTGGAGTCCGCCCGGCGCGAGGCGCTGGGCGCGTTCGGCGACGACACCCTGCTCGTCGAGCGG
>NZ_JBOHGB010000234.1:0-6950 GCF_050699935.1 Actinophytocola sp. | reverse complement strand
CTCCAGCGCCGTGCCGGACCGCCGCACGGTCGAGTCGAACCCCCGCTCGGTGACCGTGCCCGCGCGCCCTCGCGCGGCGGTCGCGCCCGAACGCGCCCGCTCGGTGGTCGTGTCCGAACGCCGCCGCTGCGCGGTCGCGCGCGACCGACCCCGCGCGGCGGTGCCCGAACGCCCCCGCGTGGTAGCCGTGTCCGCATCCCGCACGGCGGTCGTGGCCGTGCGACGACGTCGGGTCGTCGGGTCGGCGCGGTCGGCTCGGTCGGCTCGGTCGGAGCGCTGATCTGTGGTCGTTGCCGTGCGTCGTCGCTCGGCCGGGTCGGTACGGCGTCGTTCCGGCTCGGCATCGGTGGTGCGCCGCCGTTGCGAGGCGGAGTCGGAGCGTCCGCGCGTGGCGGTACGGGTCGGCCTGGACCGGGTCGGTGCCGTCATGCTGCCGCCTCCAGAATCCGCTCTGCCGCGCGCAGCCGTACCGAGGCCGCCCGCGGGTTGTGCTCCTTCTCCTGCTCATCCGCCAGCTCCGCGCCGCGCGTCAGCAGGCGCAGCTGCGGACCGTGTCCCGGCAGCTCCACCGGGACCCCCGGCGGCGTCCGCGACTTCGCGAGCTCCACCAGCGCGCGCTTGACCAGCCGGTCCTCCAGCGAGTGGTAGGACTCGACGACGATCCGGCCGCCCACCCGCAACACCGACAGCGCGGCCGGTAGCGCCCGGCGCAACGCCTCGAGCTCGCCGTTCACCTCGATGCGCAGCGCCTGGAACGTCCGCTTGGCCGGGTGCCCGCCCGTCCGCCGGCTGGCCGCGGGCACCGTCTCGTACAGCAGCTCGACCAGCCGCCCGCTGTAGGTGAACGGCTCCCGGGCCCGGGCGGTCACCACCGCGGCCGCGATGCGCCGCGCGAACCGCTCCTCGCCGTAGTCCCGCAGGACCCGCGCGAGCTCCTCGGCCGGGTAGGTGTTCAACACCTCGGCCGCGGTCAGCTCCGCGGTCGAGTCCATCCGCATGTCCAGCGGCGCGTCCCGCGAGTACGAGAACCCCCGCTCGGCGACGTCGAGCTGCATGGAGGACACGCCCAGATCCATCAGCACCCCGTCGACCGAGCCGGTCGCGCGGTGGCCGAGCCGGGTCAGCACGGACGGCATCTCGTCGTACCTGGCGTGCACGAGGTGGACGCGGTCGCCGTGCCGGGCCAGCCGCTCGCCGGAACGGGCCAGGGCATCCGGGTCGCGGTCGAGGCCGACCAGGGTCAGCGAGGGGTGTGCGGACAGCAGCGCGTCGGCGTGCCCGCCGAGCCCGACCGTCGCGTCGACGAGCACCGCCGAGCCGCCGGACAGCGCGGGCTCGAACAGTGCGAGCACCCGATCCAGCAACACCGGAACATGCGCGGCAGCCATGGTCACCCCCTTCCGCTCTGCCTCCCACGACGACACGACGACGACACGGCAACGACGACGAGCCGACGGTGGCGGGCCGACAAAACGACTAGCCGACAAGTCGACTGGGCGGGTGCCACCAGGTCCCCGCCCGCTCGTCGGCCCTGGCACCGGGGAAGGTGCACCAGGACCGAAAGCGAGCGGACCGAGGCCTCACGGCACCCGCCCGCCGCTCCGGATCCCGAACGCGCGCCCGAGGTCAGAACACCCCGGGGAGGACCTCCTCAGCGGCCTGGGAGTAGCTGTCCTCGTGCTCGTCCAGGTAGGTCTGCCACGCTTGCGCGTCCCAGATCTCCAGGCGGGTGATCGCACCGATGACCACGCACTCCTTGGTGAGCCCGGCATAGCGCCGCAGCTCCGGTGCGATCGCGATCCGTCCCTGACCATCGGGCCGCTGCTCGTCGGTGCCGGCGAACAGGTACCGCTGGTAGGCGCGAACCGCCTCGTTCGTCAGGGGCGCCGCGGCCACCTTGCGTGCCATTTCCTCGAACTCCCCGCGCGGGAACACGTACAGGCAGTGGTCCTGGCCCTTGGTGACCATCAGCCCACCCGCGAGCGCGTCTCGGAACCTGGCAGGCAGCGTGAGCCGCCCCTTGTCGTCCAATTTCGGGGTGTGCGTGCCGAGGAACATCGGCGACTCACCTCCCCACCGGCCCCTGCGGGCCAGTCATGAGGCCCCCTTCTGCCCCACTTGCGGCCACCGTACCCCACTTTTCACCACAGTCAACGTCGAATCACCGAAGTTGATCGCTAGACGATCAACGTTTGCGCAGGTGAACCGCGTGGTGGCGGGTGGGGGATCGTGGCGGGCTCCCCCGTCCGGGGTGCTCGAGCGGGAGGCTCGCGACGCCTGATCGAGCCCGAACCGCGGTCGCGCGGACTCGGGCGGGACGGCGACGGGGCGCGCGAGGGCGCATCGGTGGGGGCAAGTGGGGGGAGAATCGGGCACCGTGTGGCGGCACCGCGCGGCGGGCCGGTGTGCGGGCCGTGTGCACGGGGCCGCGGATTCAAAAGATCCGCAACACGAACGGGTCGAGAGGCGTAGACAATGGGGGAACGCACGTCTTCTCAGCGGTTTGACACACTTCGTACAAGGCTTGCGTCGAAGAAAGAGCACCAGGAGGTCGCGTGACGTCCAGTACGCCGCCATCGGCGCTGCCCGGCAACCCCTACGCGGCAGCGCCCGGCGCAGACCCCTACTCAGGACAGCCGGCGGGACACTCGCCGGAGGCGATCAACAACCACTACCGACCCGGCTCGTCGCTGGACGAGCTGAACGCCGCGGCGCAGCGCATCGCCGCCAACGTCGAACGCGTCCTCGTGGGCAAGCCCGAAGTGGTCCGGATCGCGCTCGTCACGCTGCTCGCCGAGGGGCACCTCCTCGTCGAGGACGTGCCCGGCGTCGGCAAGACCTCGCTCGCCAAGGCCCTCGCCCGGTCCATCGACTGCACCGTCAGCCGCATCCAGTTCACCCCGGACCTGCTGCCCAGCGACGTGACGGGCGTGTCGATCTTCAACCGCCAGACCAACGAGTTCGAGTTCCGCCCCGGCCCGGTGTTCGCCAACATCGTGGTCGGCGACGAGATCAACCGCGCCTCCCCCAAGACCCAGTCGGCGCTGCTCGAGTGCATGGAGGAGGAGCAGGTCACCGTCGACACGCACACTTACCATCTCGATGCGCCGTTCATGGTCATCGCGACCCAGAACCCGATCGAGATGGAGGGCACCTACGCGCTGCCGGAGGCTCAGCGCGACCGGTTCACCGCACGCGTGTCGATCGGCTACCCCGACCCGGCCGCCGAGCTCGCGATGGTCGACGAGCACGCCGGCCACAACCCGCTGGCCGACCTGCAGCCGGTGTCGCACGCCGACCAGGTGCGCAGGCTGATCGAGATCGTGCGCGCGGTCAAGCTCTCCCCCGACGTGCGCCGCTACGCCGTCGAGCTCGTGTCCACCACCCGCCGGCTGCCCGAGATCCGCATCGGCGCCTCGCCGCGGTCGACCCTGCACCTGGTGCGCGCGGCCAGGGCGCAGGCGGCCCTGTCCGGCCGTGACTTCGTGGTGCCCGACGACATCCACGCGGTGGCCGTGCCGGTACTCGCGCACCGGCTGGTGCTGACCCCGGAGGCGCAGGCCGGCCGCCGGTCGACCGCGGAGATGATCCGCTCGCTGGTGCAGCGGGTGCCCGTGCCGCAGGCGGCACCGGACCCCACCGCGCACTGGACCAGGAACAGGTAGTCGAGTGGCGCGGCCGGTGCGCGGGGCGCTGTCCGGGTTGACCACGCGCGGGCGGTGCCTGCTCGCCGCGGGGCTGGCCGCCGCGCTGTGCTCGGTCATCCTCAACGAGCGCGACCTGCTCCGCGTGTCGGTCTTCGTCGTCGCTCTCCCGCTCCTCGTGTGCTTCCTGACCGCGGTGGCCCGAGTCGGGCTGCACGCGCAGCGCCAGATCGTGCCGGTCCGGGTGCCGGTGGGCGGGCGCGCCGAGGTGTCGCTGCACATCCGCAGCACAGGCCGCCTGCCCACGGGCGGCCTGCTGGTCTCCGACGGTGTGCCCTACTCCCTCGGCGGCAAGCCCCGGTTCGTCATCGAGCACCTGCCCCGGCACACCGGCACCCGGCTGCGGTACGCGGTGCAGCCGATGCTGCGCGGCATCCAGCAGCTCGGCCCGCTCAAGGCGACGATCACCGATCCGTTCGGGCTGGCCGAGTTCGAGCGGGACCTCGCGCAGACCTCGCGGCTGGTCGTGGTGCCGCGGATCGTCCGGCTGCACGGCGTGCCCGGCGGTTCCGGCCTGGGCTCGGGCGACGACGGCTCCGTGCGGCTGGCGGCCGGCCAGGGTGAGGACGACGCGATCGTGCGCCCGTACCGGCAGGGCGACGACCTGCGGAAGGTCCACTGGCGGTCCACCGCCAAGCGCGACGAGATGATGGTGCGGGTCGAGGAGCGCCCGTGGCGAGGCGGCACGACCGTGCTGCTCGACCACCGCGCCGGCGCACACCGTGGCACCGGCGGGGCGTCCTCGATGGAGTGGGCGGTGTCCTTCGCCGCGAGCATCTGCCTGCACCTGCACCGCTACGGCCAGCGGATCCGACTGGTGACCGAGAGCGGGCGGATGATCGTCAGCGACACCGGCGACGGCGCGCACAACGACAACGCCGTGCTCGACGCGCTCGCCGCGCTGCAGGCCACGCCACAGCACGAGATCGGCGCGCTCAACGACCCCGGGCACGGCCAGGAGCTGATCGCGATCCTCGGCGCGACGACGCCCGAGTCGCTGAGCAACCTCATCGGCCAGCGCTCGCGCGGCACCCGCAGCCTGGCCGTCCTGCTGGACACCGGGACCTGGGGCGCGGCCGGAGCGGACGGCGCGCCGCCGGGCGCCGAGGACACCGACATCGACGGGGCGACCGCGCTGCTGCGCGGCGCGGGCTGGGGCGTGACGGTCGCCCGCCCGAGCATCCCGATGACCGCCACCTGGGCCACGCTCTGCCGCACCCACGGCACCCGCTATGACGCGATGATCACCGGAGCAGGACAGTGAGCGCCAACGCCAGCACACCGACGTGCACCGCGCGCGGGGACCACCAGTGAGCGCCCCCACGCTGAGCCGACCGGGCCCGCCGGCGCCGGCCGGGCCGCCGCCTCCCCCGACCACCGGCAACGAGCTGACCTCCCAGCAGTGGTCGATGACCGTCACCCCGGTCGTCGCCGCCGTGACCACGCTGTGCGCGTCGCTCGCGCTGGCCGGCGTGATCGACGGGATGCGCTGGTGGGGCTACGCGGGTGTCGCGGTCACCGTGGTCACGGCGGTCGGGCTCGGCCTCCGCGCGGTGCGCACGCCGATCCTGGTGGTCGGCGTGGCCCAGATGTTCGCGCTGCTGTGCCTGCTCGTCGCGCTGTTCACCGACGAGGGCGTCCTCGGCCTGTTCCCCGGTCCGGCGGCGTTCGCGGAGCTCGGGGACGTCCTGCGCACCTCGATCGAGGTCGTGCGGACCGGTGTGCCACCGGTCGACGCCATCCCGGCCGTGCTCTGCCTGGTGGTCATCGCGATCGGGCTCGTGGCCGTCCTCGTCGACACCCTCGCCGTGTCCGCCGGCACGCCGGCCGCGTGCGGGCTCGTGCTGCTGTGCGTCTACGCCGTGCCCGCCTCCCTGGCCGACGAGATGCTGCCGTGGTGGGCGTTCGTGCTCGGCGCGATCTCCTTCGCCGCCCTGCTGGCCGTCGATGGCGCGCACCGCCACCAGCAGTGGCGCAACCGGCCGGTCGTGCAGGGCACCGGCGGCGGGGTCGGCTCGCCGGCCGCGCTCGTGTCCGGCGCGGTCGCCATCGCGTTGTTCGCCGGCGGCACGGTCACGTTCATCGGCACCGTGGGCCAGCTGCCCGGCGGGCAGGGCGGCGGCGGGCAGGGCGGCCTGGGCCTCAACCCGTTCACGCAGCTGCGCGGCATGCTCGACCAGGACGGCAACGTCGAGCTGTTCCGGGTCCGCGGCCTCGGCGACGAGGCCCGCTACATGCGCGCGCTGACGCTCGGCGACTACGACAGCAGCGGCGGCTGGCGCGGCGCGAACCGGCTGCCGAACGGCATTCCCGCCGACCGGCCGCTGCCGCCGCCGGCCGGCCAGACCTTCGGGCCGTCGGCCGACACCGTCGAGATCGAGATCGAGCCGGTCAACTCCAGGGACAAGTGGGCGCCGGTGTTCGGCAACCCGCGACGCATGCACGACCTGCCCGAGAGCGTCCGCTACGACCCGGTGGGCGGCATGCTCTACGGCCCGGGCCAGCAGACGCTGCCGACCTACGTCGAGGAGGCCGACCTCAGCCAGCCGACCGCCGAGCAGCTGCGCGACGCGCGCCGGGCGGTCCGCGGCGAGGTCGACCCGCGGTACCTGGCCGACGACAACATCAACCCGCGGGTGCGGCAGCTGGCCAACGAGCTGACCGCCGACCGCGCGTCGACGTTCGACAAGGTGCAGGCGATCCAGGACTACTTCGGGCCCGGCAACGGGTTCGCCTACGAGACCGAGACCGCGACGGGCAGCGACGAGGACGCGCTGACGGACTTCCTGTTCCGCAGCAAGTCCGGCTTCTGCGAGCAGTACGCGTCGTCGATGGCGATCCTGCTGCGCGCGGCGAACATCCCGTCCCGCGTGGCGATGGGCTACACGGCCGGCTTCGAGTCCGGCGACTACCGGTCGATCACCACGCAGAACGCGCACGCCTGGGTCGAGGTGTTCTTCCCCGAGCTCGGCTGGATGCAGTTCGACCCGACGCCGCTGACCGACGGGACGACGTACACGCCGCCGTACCAGGCCGAGAGCGTGTCCGGCCCGGAGGACGACCCGGAGAACCAGCGCAGCTCGGCGGCGCCCTCCGCGCCGGTCGGGCCGACGCAGAACCCGGAGGAGCAGCCGGAGGACCAGGCCGGCGCGGGCGCGAACGGCCAGCAGCAGGGCGACTCGGCGAGCTGGCCCTGGTTCGCGGTGATCGCGCTGGCCGGCGTGGCGATCGCGGCCGGTGTGGTCG
>NZ_JBOHGB010000233.1:0-7009 GCF_050699935.1 Actinophytocola sp. | reverse complement strand
GCGTTCGCCTGCCCGGCCGCGGCCAGCGGGAACATCGCGCCGCCGGGCCGGTCCAGGTTGCCGGTCAGCACGTTCAGCACGTCGATCAGCCAACTCGCCAACGTGCCGAAGGACTGCGTCGTGGTGCCGATCCGGCCGTACACCGCGGCCCGCGGCGCGGCCGCCAGCTCGCGCGCGATCCGCTCGATCTCCGCCGCGGCGAGCCCGGTGGCCGGCGCGACCGCCGCCGGCGTGAACTGCTCGGCCAGCGACCGCACGTCGGCGACGCCGGCCACGTGCGCGGCCAGCTCGCGCAGCGCCACCAGGTCCTCCGCGAACAGCACGTTGACCAGTGCGAACAGTAGCAACGCGTCGGTGCCCGGACGGATCGCGTGGTGCTCGTCGGCGATCTCCGCGGTCCGCGAGCGCTTCGGGTCGACCACGACGATCCTGCCGCCGCGGTCGCGGATCCCGCGCAGCCGGCCGCGCGCGTCCGGCGCGGTCATCAGGCTGCCGTTGGACACCAGCGGGTTCGCGCCGAGCAGCAGCAGGTGCCCGGTCCGGTCGAGGTCCGGCACCGGGATCGTCATCGGGTGGCCGAACATGAGCCCGGCGGAGTAGTGCTTCGGCAGCTGGTCCACCGTGCTCGCCGAGTAGAAGTTCTTCGTGCCGAGCGCCTTGTAGAAGGCCGGCCCGTACAGCGCGGTCGAGGCGTTGTGCACCGAGGGGTTGCCGGCGTAGATCGCGACCGCGTCCCGGCCGTGCTCGGCGAGCAGCGGGGCCAACCGCTGGTCGATCTCGGCGAACGCCTCGTCCCAGCTCACCTCGACGAACTCGCCGTCCACCCGGACGAGCGGCGCGCGCAGCCGGTCCGGGTCGTGGTGCAGCGCCCCCAGCGACGCGCCCTTCGGGCAGATGAACCCGTGGGAGAACACGTCCGCCGCGTCGCCCCGCGTACCGGCGACCCGGGTGCCGTCGAGCGTCACCGCCAACCCACACGTCGCCTCGCACAACGGACAGGTCACGTGAGCAGTCGCCATGAACTCAACTGTTACACAGGACGGTGACATCACTCGTCCGGCGGACACTTCGGAACCGATCCAGCCGCGACGATGAAGAGTGTGAGCGGAGCTTGCGGAGCGAACCATTCGACACGGGGCGACCGTGAGCGGCGGCACCGAGCCTGCGAGGGGGCGTTTGTTCGCGGAGCTTGCGGAGCGAACCATTCGACACGGGGCGACCGCGAGCGGCGGCACCGAGCCTGCGAGGGGGCGTCGTGAGCCAACGAGCGGATTACGTGGAGAGCTCCGCCGAGGAGTCGCCGTCCTTGTGGGCGGCACGCGCCGCGGTCACCGAGCGGGCGGTGCTGCGCCGGCACCTGCGCCGGGTCTGGGCCCTGCCCGGCACGCGGCTCGGCATGGCCGGCTGGCCGCCGAACATCCGCCAGCGCCTGCACTGGAACTGGAACTACTGGTGGCAGGCGCACCTGCTCGACTGCCTCGTCGACGCGCAGCACCGCCAGCCGCATCCCGGTCGCGCCTCGACGATCAACCGCGTGGTGCGCGGCGTGCGGCTGCGCAACTTCGGCTCGTGGACCAACGACTACAACGACGACATCGCCTGGCTCGGCCTCGCCCTGCTGCGTGCGCACGAGTGCGAGGAGGTCCCGGTCGACACGCCGCTGACCCGGATCACCGGTCAGCTGCGCGGCGAGTGGACCGACCACGCCGGCGGCGGGGTCTGGTGGCGGCGCGGCGCCGAC
This sequence comes from Actinophytocola sp., assembly GCF_050699935.1. Taxonomy (NCBI): domain Bacteria; kingdom Bacillati; phylum Actinomycetota; class Actinomycetes; order Pseudonocardiales; family Pseudonocardiaceae; genus Actinophytocola; species Actinophytocola sp. Next base: position 5,268 of record NZ_JBOHGB010000233.1, on the reverse strand, counting down.
TTCAAGAACGTGCCGGCCAACGGCCCGGCCGCGATCCTGTTCGCCCGGTGGGCCGACGCCGGCGGTGAGCGGTCGGACCGGCAGCGGGCCCGCTCGATGACCGAGTGGATGGAGCAGGTCCTCGTCGATCCCAGGACCGGCCTGCTCTGGGACGGGCTGTACGTCGAGCCCGACGGCTCCATCCGGGACATCGTGAAGACGGTCTACACGTACTGCCAGGGCGTCTTCCTCGGCGTGTGCGTGGAGCTCGCCGAGGGCGACACGTCCGGCGTCTGGGTGTCGCGGGCGGAGCGGACGATCAACGCGGTGGCCGCACACCTCGCCGATGACGACGTGCTGCGCGGCCGCGGCGGCGGGGACGGCGGGCTGTTCGCCGGCATCCTCGCCCGCTACCTGGCGCTGGCCGCCGTCCGCATGCCGGCGTTCGGCTCGACCGCCGCGGACACCGCCGCCCGGCTCGTGCTCGCCTCGGCGGCGGCCGCGTGGCGGAACCGGACGCTGGCCCGCAGCGGGCCCGCGTTCGGGCCGGAGTGGTCGCGCCCGGCGCAGGAGCCGCGCTCGTCCGGGCAGCGGCTCGTCGAGCGGGACCTCTCCGTGCAGCTGTCGGCGTGGATGACGATCGAGGCGGCGGCGACCCTGGAGCGGCTAGGTTCCACCGCGTGAGTGTGCTGATCGTGACCGGCGGCGGCCGGGGCATCGGAGCCGCCGTGTGCCGCCGGGCGGCCGCGCGGGGCTACTCCGTGGTGATCAACTACGCGTCCGACGAGGCGGCCGCGGAAAGGGTCCGCGACGACGTCGTGGCCGCCGGCGGCAAGGCGGTGGCGGTCGCTGGCGACGTGTCCGACGAGGCCGACGTGCGCCGCCTCTTCGACGGGGCCGCCGAGCTCGGCGACCTCGCCGGCCTGGTCGCGAACGCGGGCGTCACCGGCAACACGCCGGGGCGGCTGGACGAGCAGGACGTCCGGGTGGTGCGCCGCGTGCTCGAGGTCAACGTGCTCGGCGTGTTCCTGTGCGCCCGCGAGGCCGTGCGGCGGATGTCGACCCGCCACGGCGGGCAGGGCGGGGCGATCGTGACCGTGTCGTCGACCGCCGCCGGGCGCGGCTCGCCCGGCGAGTGGGTGCACTACGCGGCGAGCAAGGCCGCGGTCGACACGCTGACCTACGGGCTGGCGCTGGAGGTCGCCGCGGAGGGCGTCCGGGTCAACGCGGTCGCACCCGGCACCGTCGAGACCGGCCTGCACGCCGCCGCCGGACTGCCGGACCGGCCGCGGCTGCGGGCGCCGCTGATCCCGATGCGGCGCGTCGGCACCCCCGAGGAGATCGCGGAGGGCGTGTTGTGGCTGCTCTCGCCGGACGCGTCGTACGTGACGGGCGCGGTGCTGCCGATCAGCGGCGGCCTCTAGTGCCGGCTAGACCTCGCGCGCCCACAGCACGAGCTGGATGCCGTCCGGGTCGCGCATGGCGATCACCTCGGTGCCCGGCGCGGACTGCTCCTCGGTGATCGGTGAGAAGGTCACGCCGTGCTCGGTGAGCCGGTCGGTCCACTCGCGTAAGCACTCGTTGTTGGGCACGCTGAACGACAGGTGGTCCAACCCGGGCCGGCGCTCGTCGAACAGCGTCCGGTCCGCGTCTGGGTGCTGCACCAGTGTCAGCGTGATGCCGAAACCCGGTCCGCGCAGGAAGACCTTGCGGCGCCCGGAATCCGCGTCGTCCCGACCGATGGTGGAGAACCCGAGCACCCGCTCGTACCACGGGACGCTCCGATCCACGTCGGTCACGGTGAGCGCGACATGGTGAACGCCGGTCAACGTGGGCATCAGAGTCCTTTCGGGCCCAGTTCGGGGCGGGCCGACTTCAGCCATACTGCCCGAGCCGAATGCTGAAACGGCCGCCGTTACTGGATCTTTTGCAGGCCGAGACCCAGTCGCTCAGTCGGCGACCTTCGCGGTGACTGCCCTGGTATCGACGGGCCGGTGCATCTCCTGGCGGTAACGCATGACTCCCCACACGGTGCCGACCACGAAGAACGCGATGCTCGCCCACAGTGCGGCCGCCTTGAGCCAGGGCAGGTCCTCCACCAGCCCGGCCGCGTAGAAGCCGACCAGGACGAGTGTCGGGACCCAGGCGAGGCCGCCGAACGAGGTGGCGATCAGGAAACGTCGGCGGTCCATGTTCGCGGCGCCGGCGATCAGTGGGGCAAGGGTGCGGATCCAGGGCAGCCACCGGGCCAGCACGATGGCCCAGAAGCCGCGCCGGTCGAGGAAGTCCCGCGCCCGGGCGAGGTTCTCGTGGTTGAGCACCCTGCCGCCGCGCCGGGCGATCAGCGCGTTGCCGGTCCGGTTCCCGATGTAGTACCCGATCAGATTGGCGATGACGGCGGTGGCCGTCGCGGCGATCGACAGGGCCCAGGCGCTCGTCTCGTGGTCGTGCTGCGCCAACACCACGCCCGCCGCGAACAGCAGCGAGTCGCCCGGCAGGAACAGGCCGACGATGAACGCGCACTCGGTGAACACGAAGCTGAGAACGATGATCCACACCATGATCGGGCCGGCGGACTCGAGCACACCTGTTGCGAGCGCGCTCGACTCGGCCAGGGCTGTGGACACGACGGTTAGCGTACGTGCCTTCCGGATCGGCCATGCCGGGAACCGGCTCTTGTTCGCCGATCCGCCACCTCGTGGCCTGCTCGGCGGGGGTCTCGCCACACACCGTGTTCAGGCCGCCGCGGTGACCGCGGTCGCGGTTCGGAGGAAGTCGCCGACGTAGCGGATCGCCGCGCGGCCTTCGGGCAGGACCGGGTAGAACGCGGGGAACACGTGCACCTGGCCGGGCCAGACCTGCAGCTCACAGTGCCCGCCCGCGGCTCGCACGCTCTGCGCCATCCGTTCCGAGTCGCCCAGCAGGCACTCGGTGTCGCCGGCCTGGATCAGCAGGGGCGGCCAGCGGCGCTTGGGCGCGCGGATCACGTCGAGCCGCCTGCTGTCCAGGGCGTGCTCGCCCGCGTAGCTGCGCCCGCACTCCCTGGCCCGCTGCGGCGGCACGAACGGGTCCCGGCGCACGGCGTCCCGGTCGTCGAGCTCGGTACAGGTCAGGTCGAGGAACGGGGAGAACAGCACGGCCGCGGCCGGCATCGGCAGCCGGCGCCGGGACAGCTCCGCGAGCAGGCCGGTGGCGAGGTGACCGCCCGCCGAGTCACCCGCGACCACGATCTGCTCGGCCCGGTGGCCGGCGGCGAGCAGCCAGCGGTAGGCGGCGATCGCGTCGTCCGCGGCGGCGGGGAACGGGTGCTCGGGCGCGCGCCGGTAGTCCACGAGGAACGCCGGCCGGCCGGTCGCGATCGACAGCGCGGCCACGAAGTGGCGGTGGGTCCTGCGGGAGCCGAACACGAAGCCGCCGCCGTGCAGGTAGAGCAGCACGCCCGTGCGCTCGTCGGCGCCGCGGCCGGTGACCCAGACGCCGCGGACGTCGTTGCCGCTGACGGTTTCGCCGGCGGACTCGTCGACGGACTCGTTGACGGCGCGGAACTTCGTGCCGCGCGGGACCGGGGTCCAGCCCACCGCGTCGAACGCCTCGCGCACCAGTTGCAGCGCGGGGTTGCGGGTGATGCGCAGCCGGTCGCCGATGGGCCGCAGGCCGCTCATCATCAGCTGCGCGAGAGCCCGGCTCGCCGCGCTGGGTGTGGTCGGCACCGGGCTCGGGGGCTGCTCGAGGAGGACGTCGGCGGGCGCCTCGGGTGGCTCGCCGGCGTGGCCGGGACGCACCATCGCGCACCACCTCCTCGTCCGTCAGCGCCGAGCAGACACGTTTGACTGTAAATGATCGACGCGTCGCTTCGATCCACCGAAAGTCGTGGACACGATTGCGTTTTCGCACCGAATGAACGCATCCCTCGTGACTCAAGAGTGCGGGGAAGGACTCGAAATACGCTCAACGAGGCGGTTACGGTCGACTTGTGACTACGCGAACCGGGCCGCATGACGACCTGCTGGCCGACCTCACCGCGAAGCTGGGCAAGGACGCGGTGCTCGTCGACCCGGACGTCACCGGCAGCTACCGCCGCGACATGATGCCGCTCGCCCCGCACGGCGACCCGCTGGCCGTCGTCCTGCCTGGTGATGCGTCGGATGTGCAGGCGGTGGTGCGTGCCTGCGCGGCCGCGGGCGTGCCGATCGTGCCGCGCGGCGCGGGCAGCGGGCTGTCCGGCGCGGCGAACGCGATCGACGGCTGCGTCATGCTCGTGCTGACACGCATGAACGAGATCGTCGAGGTCGACCCGGACAACCGGCTCGCCGTCGTTCAACCCGGGGTGGTCAACCTCGACCTGCGTGGCGCGGTCGAGAAGCACGGCCTGTTCTATCCGCCGGACCCGTCCAGCTACGACTGGTGCACGATCGGCGGCAACCTGTCCACGAACGCCGGCGGGCTGTGCTGTGTCAAGTACGGCGTGACGACGGACTCCGTGCTGGGCCTGGATGCCGTGCTCGCGGACGGCGAGCTGCTGCGGACCGGCCGGCGCACGGTCAAGGGCGTGGCGGGCTACGACCTGACGAAGCTGTTCATCGGCAGCGAGGGCACGCTCGGCGTGATCACCCAGGCGACGCTCGCGCTGCGGCCGCTGCCGCAGGCGCCGGGCACGATGGTCGCCGCGTTCTCGACGGTCGCCGCCGCCGGCGCCGCGGTGAGCCGGATCGTCCGCGAGGGCATCGTGCCGTCGCTGATGGAGATCATGGACTCGGTGTCGATCGAGGCCGTCGAGACATACAAGAAAACCGAGCTCGGTGCCGGCAAGGGCTGTGCCGCCCTGCTGCTGTGCCAGTCCGACTCCGGCGGCGAGGCGGCGCGCCACGAGCTACGGGCCATCGAGCAGGTCTGCCACGACGCCGGCGCCGACCTGGTGCACTCGACGTTCGACCTCGCCGAGGGGCGGATGCTGCTGGCCGCCCGGCGCGCGGTGCTGACGGCGCTGGAGGTGTACGGCGCCTGGATGACCGACGACGTCTGCGTACCGCGGACGAGGATCGCGGAGCTGATCGCCGCGTGCGAGCGGATCAGCAAGGAGGTCGGCCTGCGGGTCGCGGTCGTCGGCCACGCGGGCGACGGGAACATGCACCCGACGATCGTCTACGACCCGTCGTCGGAGGACGAGTTCGCGCGCGCCAACCAGGCGTTCCACGACATCCTCGCGGTGGGCCTGTCGCTGGGCGGCACGGTCACCGGCGAGCACGGCATCGGCAAGATCAAGCGCGAGTGGCTGGAACGCGAGATCGG